>DAOWBJ010000108.1 GCA_030634125.1 Victivallales bacterium | reverse complement strand
TTTATATATTTCCTAAAGTTAAAGTCCTTAGACGTTCAGTGTTATAATTTCAACTCAAAATTAATTAATTCATGCTTATTTTACACAAAAATAGGTGAAGTTTTTTTCTGAAAAAGGCTCAGATTTGACACCCCAGGTCTGACCTGGGGTGTTAAATCTGTGGGGTTTTGAAAAATAAAAATTCACTGTTTTTTTGCTTAAAAACTTGATTTTTCTCTTTTTTTATGTATATTCCGATAGATTTCTAAATCTATTAATTTTACAAAAAGGTGTTGCAAGTGAAAAAGCAAATAAGAATCATGGTGCAAGCTAAACCAGTTCTGCCGGGATCATTGGCGGAACATTACAATGTGTGTGGAAAAGCTCAATGCTGTTGCAAAGATAAAATTAACCCTCGCAAACATGGTCCTTATTATCGACTCAGCTACAGCTTGAAAAATAAAAATTCAAGCATCTCCGTAAAAAAAGAAGATGCTCCAATTATCAAAGAGATGACTGAAAATTATCGACAATCGCGCTCAAATTCCTTAGAGCTTGGTTTAGAAATGATTGAATTATATCATCAGGATGGCTTGCAAGGAATGCGTGATAAGTATGAAAAAGTACTTGATTCAGAAATGAGCAAAAAAACAGGCACTAAAGCAGCTTCAATAATTTTGAGAGAAACTCGCTCGAGTCGGGATAAATGGAAAACTAAAGCATTGGAACGACAGGCGGAAATCGCAAAAAATCAGGTTAAAGTTCGTGATTTGGAAAAGAGCCGGGATAATTGGAAAGCCAAAGCAATGCAAGCCAAAAAAGAAAATCAGGGACTTTGCAAAGAGTTGGAAAAATCTAAAAAAAATTATCCGCCAATTCAGGATAAATTAATCGACAGCCCACCGAGTAAATTCAAATATCCGCTCAAAACGGTTGTTATAGCAATAAAACTTGTAGTTAGCGGTTTGTTGTCATTGCGGGGAGTTAAACGTACTTTAGCTCTTTTTAATCATTGCTTTAAAGGTGGCGTTCCATGCCACGCCGTAGTGCAGAACTGGCTTATGCGATATGGTTTGTATAAACTTAGACAAACACCGAAAAGACGAAATGACTGGGTGTTTTTTCTTGATCATTCCATTGAGTTTGGAAAGAAACAATGCCTGCTCGTATTAGGAGTGACGCTGGAAGAATTCCGTAAGAATAAGTGCAAACTGCGTCACAAGGATATGGAAGTTTTGGCTGTAGATATTGTTGAGAGTGCGACTGCCGCAAGTGTGACAGGCACTCTTGAAAATATTACGGAAGATACAGGGATTCCTGCTCAAATCATCTCGGATGGCGGACTAAATATTGTAAGAGGCAGCCGGGATTTTATTGAACAGAACGCGAGCGGCTCAATAGTTCGTCAAACTTACGACGTAACTCACAAAACCGCTTTAATACTGAAACATCAATTAAAAGACGATAAGATATGGCAGGCATTTTGCGCTAAAATAGCAGAAAGCAAAAGAAGTATAGTTCATACCGAACTGGGCTTTCTCTCACCGCCAAAGCCGCGCGACAAATCACGCTGGCAAAATCTTGATGCTTATGTAAAATGGGCGGAGATGATATTAAAGCAGAAAACTAAATCCATGTCGAGGGTGGAAACTGAAAAATTCACCGCTAAACTCTCATGGCTGCAAGAATATAAATCACACATCAGTGAATGGAGAATGATGCTTGATATTCTTCATGCAGTCAAAATGGAAGTGAAGACCAATGGTTTTCGCAAACAGACAAAAGCTAAATTCAAAAAATCCATAAGCTCCATGAAGATAAACTCTTTACAATTAAAAGATATCAGGGATGAAGTTTTTGCATATATTGAGGATGAATGCGCTGGAATAAGGGGAGTTTATCCAGGCTGTAGTGATATAATAGAGTCTGTATTTGGGAAATATAAGAATTTTTCAGGCAAGAGTCCGATGAAAGAAATAGGCAGAGCTGTATTGACTATTCCAGTTTTTACCAGCAATGTAGACTATAAAGAAGTGAAAGTAGCCATGGAAAGTATTTCGGCAAAAGACGTCTCAGACTGGCTTAAGAAAAACGTCGGCATCAGTTTATTTAGCAGACGAAGACAAGCTTTTAGGCTCAAAAACAAAAAGTTAGGTGAAGAAAATAAAAGAAAAACCCCACAGATTTAACACCCCAGGACAGTCGCCTTATTTATATTGGAAATATCTATTTTTTAGATTGTTCTATTTGCTGTCAGCGCCGAGTTCAAATGTCCCAATTTCGCCGAAGTAGAATGTCCCTTTTTTGACGTAGATAATAAAAATCCATCCTCCCGGCGGTTAAGTTTTTGCAGGGAGTTGGTCGATTTTTCGGTTTAATTTCAGCTCAAAGGCAATTGCTCCGTTGAGGAAAAATATCAGGCGTCGGGGCGTATTGACAACAGGTTTGATTCCGCTGAGGGTATACTGTTTTTGACCGGCAGCGGTTGTCGCAGTTTCATATACGCATGGATCGCGGAACATTTTTTCAGCCATTCACACATCAAGCTTGGAAGCTCGCGGAATCATTAGTACAGCGTTTTTCGGACAAATGAGATTGGCGTTGACAAGCGACATCTATAATATAAATATGCCGTGTTCCCTCGTGAATAGAATCGAAACAAACTTGAGTACAGTCGCGTGACCAGTTCGGGTGTAGGTCGCAGCGAGCTGGTGTCGGCACTTTAGAGTCTGCATAAAATTTACCAAATTCAAAAAGTTTACGACTGCAATTATTAAATAAAAATAAACTTCTTTTATTAGCATTTTCAGGATTAGGATAATTATCGGTCAACATCCATTTTTTATCCAGCGAATAGGAACAATGTCCATCAATACCGTGTAAAATCTCTGGTCCAACTTGTTTCACAATGTTGGTTTGATCGTTGAATTCATAATAATCCCAACCTCCATTATGTCGATTTGCGAAAGAGATTATTTTATCATTATCAAACCATGTATAATGTGAGGTCATATCATCAAGATTTAATGGATAAATATTTTGTCCGTCAATATCCGCAGTAAACATGTGAGTTAAATGTCCACCCCCCGACATACGCCAACGGTGCAGAAAGGCAAAACGTTGGCTGTCGGGCGAAAACAATAGATGATTGAACCAATTAGCGTTATCATTCATTTCGGGTCGGTTAAAGGTTTTGACAATCTGGTCGACAGAAATAATCAGCTTTGCCATATTCTTTTCTATATCAATCGACCAGACACCATCATTTTCAGGATGGTTTTCATTGGCAAAGCCATCTTTGGCTCCAGCATAACCATAACCGGGACGCTCTTTATCGAGCCGGGAAAAATTAATACTTAAAGCATATTTTCCATCAGGACTGAGACAATATACAGGGCGGCATAAAGTTTGTTTTTCGCCAGTAAATACATCCACAATCCTGGCAACAAATTTATCATCTTCACGGTCATTATAGATAACTTTAGTCCCCGATTTGTCATTCAACCACTGCAACATACAGCCCTGCTGCCAGCACCATGTGCGGGTTTTGCCTATTTTGATAAATTTATTATTGTCCTGACGGTCAATCATGCCGACAATCAATTTATCCTCGGCTGTTGGTTGACGATCCATAAATTCCGCCCGGTTCGCCAGTACATAGCGCCCGCTGACATCCCAGGGATATTTATCAAAATACCCGAAAAACCAGGACCCGCCATCATTTGGCGTAATTCTTTTAAATTTGAACATATTATTTTTCATTAGTGTTTGGCTTTAGTGATGTAAAACAATCATTTGGTGACAGGTAAACTCATCAATATTTATCTTTATAACGTTGTCAATATGCTCAAAAGCAAGCTCTTTGCCTTGCGGTTCCAGGCTTATACTTTTCACCGGCTTCCTTGTTTTTAAAGTAACTTCCGTATTATATAAAGGCAGTAACTCTTCGATGACTTCGATATTCCCAGCTCTACTCAGGTTACCTCCAGAAAGACTCACTTCTCCACCGCGCAGGATTGTATTTGCACTCAAAAGATGCAGTATGCTGCGGTTTTCAGCGACTTGTTCATTCAATGTAATCCGAGCTGTTGATGGTAGATTAGTAGTCAATGACAAATCATCACCGAGCAGTTTTTTGATGCAGTTTACAATGTATTCTTTAACTGCTATTGCTCCGAAACCACGATACATTATGAAAACAGGATGCGCTAAATACATGACTTTATTTTTCATTACAGCGCATGCGAAACCTGAAGGATCAAGTCTATTCGGGGTGTGCTGATGTGAACAAAAATGTTTATAGCTGCGGTTGAAGTATGGATCATAAACATCGCCGAGTGATTCCCCGTCAGTCACTTTTATCCGGTAACTTCTAGTATAGCAAACTGAGGGGCTGTCGACAAAATTCGCTCGCAGGTCTTTGTTTGGCAGAATGTAGTCAGGAGAAAATTTGCTGGGACCTTCGAGTGTCGCGCCGACATCGAATAAAAATTCTGTTTCGTCAGCATTGAGACCGCTTTTGCCGGTCAGGAATAATTTACCGCCCTGGGCAAGGTAGGCATCCAGTAATTTTTTGAGGTCATGACGAATAACTATGTCATCCGGCAGGATAAGCATCTTATATTTAGAAAAATCCATTTCCGCGTCAATAATATCAAAAAGAATATGACTTTCAAGCAGAATACGGGTTACGCCGATATCACTGTCTTCTTCACGTGGATGTTCCGAGTTAGCCGCAACGCTGGAAAGAACAGCGACATTAGCTACGGATTGTACATTTTTACACCAAGCTTCTTTGGCTTTTACTTCCTTGTATGCGTTGCCAATTAACTTATAGGTTGATTCATCAAGTTCACCACAAGGGTGTAGTTGGTCCCCGATACTGCATTTAGCGTTATAAGCAATCATTGCCGCGCATTCATAACGCAGAGCGTCAGGGTGCTTAAAACCGCCAAACTCGCCCCAGGTAGTATGAAATTTACCAGTCATGCCGAGGAAATCATATTCCAAATTTGTACAGTATTTAGCACCCATGGGAAAATGATCATAGCCCCAGCCACCAGTTGGAAGGGATTCTAATTCGAGATGGCTTAGGTATTTAAGAACATCTCGATCTCCGCGGGTAACGTGCCCGCTATTATGGGTAACCGGCATATCAGGATTTAATTCTCTACTGGCAGCAGTGGTTTTTTTGTAATATTTTTTAAGCACCATTTTAGCATGTAATTTGCGATCTTGTTCAGAAGTCGGGTCAAGCCCTTTTTCCGCCATTGATTTTAAACACCATTTACAACAGCATTGACCTTGGATGATGATGTCGAAAAATAAACCATCACAATTTGGGAAAAGACCTGCGACTTCACGGATTTGGTCACATAGAAAGTCTAAAAATGGTGAGTTGAAACACATATTATGAAATCCGGAATCTGTAACATTTTGTGCTCTCCCGGTATAGCGTCCGTCATATCCTACTTCACGCCATTCAGGGTGTTTTTCAGCAGCCCAATTGTTGATTCCTGCAGTAATATAAATTGGTACATTGATATCAATTTCCTTGCAGGCGTCAAACTGCGCACGCAACAAATCGAAATCCAAATGTGGATGACGTTCTCCCACTTCTGTATTGTAGTAGCTCCAGCCGTGATGACAAACCGCGAAACATGTGATTGAGTCAACATGGGCAGCTTTCAATGTTTCCTGCCACTTCTGCTTATTAAAAGAAATTCCTATCTTAGGAATATGTGGTGAAGTATGAAAGTCCAAATGAACTTGGCGAAAGCGTAAGTTGTACATTTATTTATAAAACCTTTTATTTATTTATCTTTGTTAAACCTACCGCCTTGTTTCTGTCAAGGCTGTAAAAGCATTGCCTCAGAAAGTCAGCATTCAGAAAGAATGGATAAAATTTCAAAAACTCTCTTGACAACTTGTATCATATTTATTATAATTGTATTTAGTTAGTATATTTATATTTATCCTGCAATAATGGATATTATAACTTAGTTTATATATTAAGTCAAGCAAAAAAGGATATTTTTTATGTTGAAAGCAAGCGATGTAAAGAGAATGGCAAAAGAATGCGGAGCTGATTTATGCGGTATCGCATCCATGGATCGCTTTGAAGGCGCGCCAAAACAGCAGGACCCAAGATACATTTTTGGCATCGGGGTTTTTTGGCATCGGGGTCTGTCCTGGGGTGTAAAATATAAGCCTTTTTCGAACAAATTCTCCCAATGCCATTCCTCCTCTTGAGCTAAAAAAATTATTTTTAAAAGATAAATAAACGTTTAGATGTCTTGTTTT
>DAOWBJ010000259.1 GCA_030634125.1 Victivallales bacterium | reverse complement strand
GGTATCGACATCAATAATATTGCCGACAAAACCAATATCCAAATCTTCGCCCGTATCAGGGCATTTAGGCACGAGCTTCTCGGCATTCAAAATCTTTTTGCCGGAAATACTGGTAACTTTACCGCCGGCGGCTTCGCCGTGCCCGATCAAACTTTTATTGACGTGTTCATGCAATACGTTGTCAACGATTTTAATCGTATCCGCGCAGGTATTACGCAGACCGTTTATAAATTCAACTTTTATATTCTGCCGCTTGAGTTCAGCGGAAATAGCTTTGCCGCCGCCGTGGACGACAACCGGACGCATACCGATACATTCCATAAAAACAATATCCCGCATCGTATTTTTCACCAGTTCCGGATTTTCCATAGCGCTGCCTCCGAATTTAACGACCACAACCGCGTCTCTGAATTTCTGAATATAAGGCAAAGCCTCAATTAAAACTTTAGCTTTATCAATTACTTTCTGCATTATCATTTCCCAATTTTAAGCTGTATAATATAAATTACCTTAGAAAGCTGACAAGTAAAGTCAAAAAATAAAATTTAGCTGATTTCTATCATTTTCACTATTGAGGCTTTGGCTTTGGCGATGACTTCCGGCGTGAGGATTATTTCGGTTTCCATGTTTTCGAGAGCATTCAGTACATCGTGAAGCTCAATAAGCTTCATATTTGGACAAATGGCCTGCTCTGAAACCGGGATAAACATTTTGTCTGGATTTTCTTTTTTCAGGCGGTGTATGATGCCGAGTTCGGTGCCGACTATTATCTGTTTCGCGTCGGTTTCAGCGGCAAACTTTAACATGCCGCCGGTGCTTAGAGAAACATCTGCCATCTCGACTACTTCCGGTGCGCACTCTGGATGTACTATGACTACCGCTTCGGGAAATTCTTCTTTACGCTGATTTATCATTTCTTTGCTGATCCGCATGTGAGAGGGACAAAATCCCGGCCACAAGAGAAGTTTGCGCCCCAAATCACGGGCTACATTGGCTCCCAGATTCTTATCAGGCAGGAAAATCACTTCCTTGTCTTCAGGGATTGAAGCTACTATTTTTGCGGCATTTGCTGAAGTACAGCATATATCCACCTCGGTTTTCACCTCTGCGGTACTGTTGACATAAGCTACCACTACAGCGTCTGGATGCTGTTGCTTGAGTTTGCGCAACTGATCGGCGGTCGCCATGTCAGCCATCGGGCAGCCTGCTTCCGCTACAGGTAGTAAAACTGTTTTATCCGGTGAAAGTATTTTGGCGGTTTCCGCCATGAATCTGACGCCGCAGAAAACTATTACATCGCATTCGACATCCCGTGCCTCGATACTCAAGCCGAGTGAATCTCCAACATAATCGCCAATATCCTGCACTTCACCCAACTGATAGTTGTGCACCAGAATAACCGCGTTTCGCTCTTTACGCAATTTATTTATAAGTTCTACAATTTCCTGTTGGTTTAATTCTGTCATAATGAAAAATGTTCCTGTAAATTAATAATTTCAGAGCCACCTAAGGCTTCAGTTTTTTCTTTTAAAATTTCCATCAGCTGTTCAATCACATAATCAATATCATTTTTACAGCTGTATTTTCCTACCGAAAAGCGCAAAGCTCCGAAAAGCTCCAGCTTCGACACTTTCATAGCCTCAAGCACCCGGGAAACTTCATCCTTCGCAGTACAGGCGGCTCCGGTTGAAACCGCGATTCCGCGCCGGTTAAGTTCCTCCGACAAGTTTCTGCCGGAAAAGCCCGGGAAACTTATGTTTGCCGTGTTGCATATCCGGTGTTCGCGACTGCCGTTTACGGTCGCCGGCGGATAAGCTTCAATAATTCCGTTTTCCAGATAATCCCGCATTTTTCTGCAATGTTCCGCGTAAACATCCAGTTTATCATGCGCAATCACGCAAGCGGCACCCAGACCAACGATTCCCGGAACATTATGAGTTCCAGAAATCGGCTCAAGTTTAATCCCCGGGCGCAAATAAAGTGCTCCGGCTCCTTTCGGTCCATAAATTTTATGAGCTGAAAGCGACAATAAAGACGCTCCCAGATAATCAACATCAAGCGGCATTTTTCCTGCCGCCTGAACCGCGTCGTAATGCAGCGGCACATCATATTTCTTAACGATTTCCCGGATGCTTTCAAAATCCTGAATGGTTCCGGTCTCGTTATTGACCAACAATAAGGAAACCAGTGCCGCGTCGTCATCAAGTGCCTGATCCAATGCTTTCACATCAATCAAACCATCGCGGTTGACATCAAGGTAAGTTAGCTCAAAACCGTCTTTTTTCAAGCTGCGGCAAGTCTCATAAGTAGAACTATGCTCAATTTTCGAAGATATGATACGTTTTTTTTTGCTGTGATAAGCTAATCCGGTCAAAGCCAGATTATTTGCCTCACTACCGCTGCTGGTGAAAATAATTTCACCTTCGTTCGCGCCGATTAAATCCATAGTCTGTTCAGCCGCAAGTTTTAATGCGGAAGCGGCTTCGTTACCGAAAGAGTGGGAACTGGATGGATTTCCGAATTTTTCACAAAAAAACGGCATCATCACATCCAGCACTTCCGACAGGACCGGAGTTGTCGCATTATAATCAAGATAAACTTTTTTCATAATGCCCTCGTAAAACAGATTTTATTTCTGGCAGGCAGTCAATGCCTGATCAAAATCGGCGATAATATCCTCAATATCCTCAATGCCGACAGAAACTCTGATAAATTCAGGACTGATGCCTGCTGCCGCTTTGGCATCATCAGACAACTGCTGATGAGTGGTCGTCCATGGATTGATGACCAATGTACGGGCATCTCCAACATTCGCCAGGTGTTTCGCCAGTTTAACTGAATCTATAAAGTTCCGGGCAGCTTTTTCTCCGCCTTTTATTCCGAAGCCGAATACTGAGCCGAAACCGCCTTTCAAGTATTTAGAGGCGAGCTCATGAGAGGGATGATCTTCCAGTCCAAGATAACTTACCCATTCAACCAGAGGATGTTTTTTCAGAGCTTCCGCCAGTATTTCCGCATTACGGCAATGTTTTTCCATTCTCAATGACAATGTTTCCAATCCTTGAATGAGGAGGAACTGATTCATTGGGCTCGGGCAGGGTCCGATATTGCGCATTCCCTGTACCCGTGCTTTGATTGCGTATGCAATATTGCCGAGAGCTTCCCAATAGACTACGCCGTGATAACTTGGATCGGGTTCAGTAAATTCAGGAAAACGTCCGCTCGACCAGTCAAATCTGCCGCCGTCAATAATTACTCCGCCGATAGAATTGCCATGTCCGCCGATCCATTTTGTGCATGAGTAAACTACTATATCCACTCCATGTTCAAGAGGTTTGAAGATTATCGGAGCAAAAGTATTGTCAATGATTAGCGGCAGACCGTTTTCGTGCGCCGCGTCGCTTACCGCTTTGAAATCCGGCACATCGCCTTTGGGATTACCAATGGTCTC
>DAOWBJ010000143.1 GCA_030634125.1 Victivallales bacterium | reverse complement strand
GTTTTAACAGTTTTAAAAAATATTATCACGGAATCGGCGCTGCTGAGGATTTGCGGCACGACCTGTCCGAACGGGTTTCACCATTTATAAAACGTCGTACAAAGAAAGCTGTCTGTCAAGAATTACCGCCCAAAATAGAACAAACCTTGTACTGCGAGATGCCGTCAGCGCAACGCGGTTTATACAATAAAATATTGACTAAAAGCAAAAAACAACTCCAGAAACTTCAAAAAAACGGCAAAAAGAAAGCTAACTTTGAAGTTCTCACAACTTTGCTGCGCTTACGTCAGGTGTGCTGCCACCCTGCCCTGCTGCCGGATAATCAAGGCGAAGGCCTGGAAGCCTGCAAGTTGGAACTGCTCAAGGAACTTGTCCTGGAAAACATCGACAGTAACCAGAAGATGCTCGTATTCAGTCAATTCACTTCGCTGCTAAGCATTATCCGCGAATGGCTTGATGAGGAAAAAATCACTTACGAATATTTAGACGGCGCTACTAAAAAACGACAGGACCGGGTTGACAACTTTAATGACAATAAGAATATCCCGATATTTTTATTGAGCTTGAAAGCTGGCGGAACGGGTTTGAATTTAACTTCAGCGAGCACCGTAATCATTTATGATCCGTGGTGGAACCCCGCGGTTGAAGCTCAGGCCACTGATAGAACGCACCGGATTGGACAAACCCAAATAGTAAACTCTCTTAAATTAGTGGCAAAAGATTCAATAGAAGAAAAAATATTAAACCTGCAGGCTGAAAAACAGAAAATTTTTGACAGTCTTATCGAAAATCCAGCCGCGGGCGTCAATAAATTAACAATAAAAGAGCTCAAAGCGCTTCTTTAAAGATTGAACGTCCAACATCGAACGTCAAACGTCGAACATCGAATGAAAAGAATAATTTTTAAAAAGATTTTAATATAAAAAAGAAAAAATCGTAATACGTAGCACGTAGCACGTTATTTAAAAAGGAGATATTGGAAATGCCCAATTACGATTACGAATGTCCTAATTGTGAAAAAAAGTTTGAACTTTTTCAGAACATAAGTGCTGAACGCCTGACAAATTGTCCGGAATGTGGAAAATCTGGTTTTAAACGCTTGATTGGCAGCGGAGCTGGTATTATATTCAAGGGTAGCGGATTTTATTGTACGGACTATCGTTCAAGCAATTACGTGAAGGACAAAAAGAAGGATATTTCAGCTTCGAAAGAGTCCAGTACCAAAAAATCCTCAAAAAAAGAAACTAAAAATTCGACAAAAACTAAAACAAAATAGGATGGGATTATGCTTTCTCAAGATATTGATTGTCAAAAATGCGCATGTTCCAATAAACTGGGAACTATCTACTGTCGTAATTGCGGCACTAAACTTAAATTTGATAAAAGGATGCTTGATACGCACAAAAGTCAAAAGGTTAAAAAGGTTTTAAAGCGTGCTGTAAAAGCTCTTTTTGTCCTGGCGGTTCTTACCGTAATCGCTATGGCATTCTGCCCCTGGTGGTTTCCTGAAGTCGAAGAGCTTACTGATGAGGAAGAGGTTGCCGCTGTACTGACAACATGTAAAGAAATTGATGAAACACTGGCAAAACCAAACACCAACGCCAGCTACGAATTTACCCCGGCGGAAGCAACGCTCGCCGCAAATTACCTCGCGCTTGAACACGAAAAGGTAAAGGCAAAACAACAGGCAGCCATGAGTTTTGGTTCTTCAGCGCAACTGGGCGGCACAGGGAAAATGGGTGGCTCTTCTGTTAGCGGTGATGTAAGTCTAAAATTAAAGCCCAAGGCTGCTCCCGTTAAAGCTGTCCCCAGCTACCAGCAAAGCGAGAATGCTCGTCTGATAGCCTGGCGAAAACGGAAGAATGAAGATGCGAAAAATGCTGGAAAACCTGTATTAAGTCCCAACTTTGATTTTATTATCACATTGAAAGATGATAAAACTTTGTCCATTGTCTTGAAAGAAACGTGGCTTAAATTTATACCTGCCCGCCTTGAATTATGTATCGTTCCAAAGCTAAAAATTAACGCTAAAGAAAAAACCCGGGTTCTGGAATATGAGATCACATCCGCACATTTAGGACATTTGCCTGTACCACTTTATCTGAAAGAGCAAATTATTAAGTTATTTGAGGAAATGATCATGCAGGAAAGGAAATGGGCTAAGCAATATTTCGGATATATAAAAAATATTGAAATAGTAAATGATAAGATAAGGGTAACCTTTTCCAAATAAAGACTCAAGGAGTTTTAAGTGATAAAATTTGAGGACATCAAAAGCGAATATCCTTTCAAATCCAATTTCATAAAGGTAAAATCTTATAATTATCACTATGTGGATGAAGGCGGAGGCAAAGAAACTCTGCTTATGATTCACGGCAATCTTTCCTGGTCGTTTATGTACCGTAATTTAATTCGTGAATTCAGCAAAAACTATCGTGTTATAGCTCCTGACCATCTCGGATGTGGATTATCCGACAAACCGCAGGATTTCCCATATCGTCTGGAAACCCATATAGACAACCTGGAAAGCTTGCTCTTTTCATTGAAACTTGAGAAAGTAACTCTAGTTGTTCACGACTGGGGCGCCGCAATAGGCGTGGGGCTGGCAGCCCGGCACCCTGGCAAAATAGCTCGTCTGATTATTCTTAATTCCACAGCTTTTTCAACGACATGGCTGCCTTTAAGGCTTGCGATCCTCCGCATTCCGTGGTTGGATAATAAACTCATTCGCAGCCTTAATTTATTTCTCAACACGTCTCTGCAAATGTCCTGCCGGAAAGCTTTGCCATCTATAGTAAGAAAAGGTTTCAAATATCCATATCAAACCTGCAATGACCGTATCGCCATTCTGCGTTTTGTACAGGATATCCCGATTGATCCCGAACATATTTCTTTCGAGGTTCTACTCGAAATAGAACACGGTTTATGGATGTTCCGCGAAACTCCTGTATACATAATATGGGGGATGCGTGACTGGTGTTTTTCTCCGCGTTATCTCAGACGCTGGCAATTGTATTACCCGCAAGCTCAGGTATTGAAGCTGGACGACGCTGGTCACTACCTGCTTGAAGACGAATGTGATAAAGCTATCGCGACAATAAAAGACTTCCTTGAAAGCAGCACGATAAACACGGAAATTCAGTAAAGCAAACGTATTATCCATACAGAAGCGGTGATATGTTTAAAATACTCATGTTTTTTTGGTTTATCCGGCTTGATTATTGAGCAAATTCCACTAAGGTATGATTTAATTTTATACATATTCAACATACAAAAGGAATAAATCAATGACTCAGATTTCCGCTTTACAGAAAGCCAGAGCCGCTTATGAACCGAAGCTTCCGCCGGCATTACACCGCGGCGCGAATATAGTTACTGCTGAAGGCGCGGCTACGACTTCAGTTGCCGACAGCGAAAGAATAGCTAAACTCTTCAAAGGTACTTTCGGCAGCCCGGTTGTTACTTTTGAAAAAGGCGCGGAAGCCGCCTCCGGCAAAGCTTTGACAGTCGGTGTGATTCTTTCCGGCGGACAGGCTCCGGGCGGACATAATGTTATCGGCGGTTTGTTTGACGGACTCAAATCAATCAACGCTGACAGCAAATTATACGGTTTTCTCAGAGGTCCTGACGGTTTGCTCAAAAACGAATATCTTGAACTGACTTCTGACATCATTGACGCTTACCGTAATACCGGTGGTTTTGACATGATCGGTTCAGGCCGTACTAAATTGGAAACTATAGAAGATTTCGAACTTAGCAAAAAAGATTGCCAGGCTCTGGGTATAAACTCTCTAGTGGTCATCGGCGGCGACGACTCCAATACTAACGCCTGCCTGCTGGCTGAATACTATAAAAGCAACGATATTCCGATCAACGTTGTCGGCTGTCCTAAAACTATTGACGGCGACTTGAAAAACGAACAAATCGAAGCTTCTTTCGGTTTTGATACCGCCTGCCGCGTTTACAGCGAACTTATCGGAAACATCGAACGTGATGCCAATTCCGCTAAAAAATACTGGCACTTCATCAAATTAATGGGCCGTTCCGCTTCTCATATTGCTTTGGAATGTGCATTACAGACTCAAGCTAACATAGCTATTATCTCAGAAGAAGTTGCTGAACGCAAAATGACTATTGGTGAAATCGTTGAAGATATCACTCAGATAGTAGTCAAACGCGCCGCGAACGACGATAACTTCGGTGTAGCTTTAATTCCTGAAGGTTTGATCGAATTCATACCTGAAATGAAAAACCTCATCTCCGAGCTCAACGACATGCTCGCGGCGGAAGCTGCAATCTTTGGTCAAATCAATGATCCTGATGAAAAACTGCAATTCGTCAACAGCCACCTTGGTAAAGATTCATCATTTACTTTCAGCTCGTTACCGCACAGCATTCAACTGCAGTTGTGCCTCGACCGCGATCCGCACGGCAACGTTCAGGTTTCCTTGATCGAAACAGAAAAAATGCTTGCTGAAATGGTTGCATTCCGCTTAAAAGAACTCAAAGCGGAAGGAAAATTCGATGGCAAATTCAGCACACAATCTCATTTCCTCGGTTACGAAGGCCGCTGCGCCGCGCCATCTAACTACGATGCTGATTACTGCTACAGCCTGGGTTATACCGCATCCGCATTGCTTGGCAACGGTACAACCGGCTACATGTCTTCAGTACGCAACACCACCAAATCCGCTTCCGAATGGACTTGCGGCGGTATTCCAATCACTATGATGTTGAATATGGAACGCCGTCACGGTGAAGACAAACCTGTTATCCAGAAAGCTCTGGTAAAACTTAACGGCGCGCCATTCCTGAAATTTGTCACCCGGCGCGAAAAATGGTCGATCGCGACTGAATATGTTTACCCGGGACCGATCCAGTACTTTGGACCGGGCGAAGTTTGCGATCAAGTTACAAAAACCCTGGAACTGGAAAGAAACTGATAATGAGTGATCGTGGTCAAATAGATGTGGGTTATGTCGCTGGTCTGGCAAGACTGGAATTAGACCCTGAAACAAAAGTCAAACTCCAAAAAGACATGGAGGGGATTCTTGCTTATATCGAACAGCTCGAAGAACTTGACGTCAGCGGCATTGAACCGACCGCGCATGCCACACTTTTGACCAATGTTGTTCGTGAAGACATAGCCGGGGAATCTTTCCCCCGCACGACTATGCTCGCAAACGCGCCTGCTGAAGTTAATGATGAATTAATAAAAGTAGCGCGGGTTTTGCCGGGAGAGGGAATGTCATGATTAAAGGTAAGTTAAAGACTTTAACCGTTCACGCCGCCGCCGGCATGCTCGCTTCGGGTAAAATCTCTTCTGTTGAACTCTGCAATGCTTATATTGAACGCATTGAGGAAGTTGATTCACAGGTAAAAGCTTTCTTAAAGCTTGATAAAGAAGATATTTT
>DAOWBJ010000198.1 GCA_030634125.1 Victivallales bacterium | reverse complement strand
TCTTCTCCATATAGTACATATAATATTGCACATACTCAAAATCTATTTTCATGGTGGGATGATTATAGGCAGTTGGATGAGTTGCGGAAAAAGTTAAATAGACTGGTATGGGAATTAAAGAAACAATGCAAACGCTCTATACCTCCAGTAGAAGATTTACATAAGAGGGCGGCTGAAAATGCACAAAAAGGAGAAAGAATAGTGGGAAAAATAAAGAAATATCTTGACAGTGTTACAAATGCCCGAGGGAAAATAAATATCGATGGTAAGGTATATAGCAAACGGGGGTTAGGAAGCAGAACTAATCGCTTGAACATCCCCAGTAAGCAAGAGAGAGAGTCTGATTTTTTTGATAGTCATTAAATAGACTTTGATGAGGTTGAGTAAGTAATTTTGCATAGTTTCTAAAAATAAATACTGTGTTTGTAGTGCGATATATTAAAAAATCTACTTTGACGCTCAGAGCAGCTTCGCTTCCACTACCCCTATTTGCATGCAACAATGTTCGGCATGACTTCACTTTCCATCAATGTCACTCATGGCAAAGCTGCGACGGATTTTATTTGCTCACTACCCCAGGTTGATTCTGACAAACTTGGAACAATGGGGTTAAGCGGCGGCGGTACAATGGCTTTGTGGATGAGTCTTTGCGATGAACGTTTCAAAGCAACGGAAATTATTTGTTACAGTGATTTATGGGGACATTTCGGTATTCGCGATCTCAACTACTGTGGGATGCAGGTTGCCCCCGGACTTTATAAACTAGTAGATTTGCCAGACCTTCAAGGGCTGCTAGCACCGCATCCGCTACTGATCGATATCGGTGCCAACGATTCATGCTTCAAAGTAGATAGCGCAATAGCGTGTTTCAGCGTTGCAATGTGTCATATTGGCTAACGATTTTTTTGAGTGTATCTTTGTTAAATAACCATACCCTTTGCTTTACATAGTTTGTTTGATGAGTTATGTTACACTTTTATTATAATTTATTGACACTTTTAAAAGTGTATCAAAAACGGACGTTTGTGAGATTATTAATATTGGATATAGGGGTAGTGGAAGCTTGCAATTGTCTTAAGGTACAATATTTTCAGTTTCGTGCGGTGCCCCCTGAAAACCACAATTGCAATTTGACATCCCATAGAAATCAATTATTTTAGAGAATGTATGGTAGGCTACAGAAAAAGTTTTGCCGTGTCGGCATTTTATTTTAGGATACTGGAGATGAAATCATTGGTTTCCGCGACAAATATCTTTGACAGCTCGAAGATTTTATCAAAGTAAAAGTCTATCTGTGCCGGTGCAAGCTGCACCCGGCACTACTAACATATTTTTATTTTGTATTTTCTTTTAGAAGCTGTTCGATATTATCGTTTTCTATATCTATGATCTTAGCGGACTTCATCCATGGGTAGTCGCTGGTGGAGTAGAGACGTTCTTCGTCAAATGCTGTCAGCATAACTTTTGAAATACCTTTTAAACGCTCTGAAGTGCTGTTCCCAAACTCTTGAGTAATTACATATCCTGATGGAACTTCAATTATTTTTGATGAAGCGTGAGCGGCATTCATGGCTAAAGTCTGCGCTCCGGCAATTTCTAAACCGCAGATGAAACTTTCCCTGCCTTTTACTTTGTTCAGCAAAGCATCCATTAGATGATCACGATTGTCATTGTTTTCTGAACAGCTTTCCCTGCCGTCAATATTATAAAATGTTTTTGTAAAAGTCCAGGTTATAGTGCCTTTAGTCCCAACAATAATTAACTGCGGGTCATGATTTTCTTTCGCATTATGAGTTACATAATAGAGTAGTTTTTTGTTGTCGTCGCTAATCATTTCAATCGCGGCGTTATCAGCGTTTTCGATATTTGGATTTGCCTTGAAAAGTTCAGCCTGAACTGTTTTCAGAGTCGCTGAACTCTCGAAAGTCTTACCCGCGAAAAAGCAAAGCAGATTTACTTGATGAGCCATTGCGTTATTGAATGGGCTGTCCAGTATCCAGCTGTCACCGTTCTTTATGCAGCCCGCCCAGTTGTTTCTGGAATAATAAGCTTTGTCGCGAACGCTTATTCCGCAAAACTTTATAGTATGTACTTTGCCCAGTCTGTCGTCAAGGACAGCATTTTTTATCTTAGCGATTGAGGGCTGATAAATCATCTGGTAACCTACAGCGACAAATTTACCAGTCTCTTTTTCTGCTTTCTTTATTGCTTGAAGCTCCCGAAGTGTTGCCGTTACGGGTTTTTCGACAAACACATTGGCTCCAGCCTGCATGGCGGCAATCGCCATTGGCGCGTGCATGCTGATGCCGGTAGGAATAAAGCAAATATCAATAGAATCCTTCAGCTTTTCCAGCATGGTTTTATAATCAGTAAAGATTTCACAAGCAACTGATTTTAATTTTGAACATTTCTCAGCTTCTTCATCCTGGTTGATGATCGCGGCGCCGACGATTTGCAGTTCGCCGCGTTCCTGATAGCGAATTAAATCAGTGTAGTGAACATTGCCGAAACCGGAAACACCGATAATTGCGACTTTTATCATTTTGAAAACCTATTTTAATGTAATTTTTTTGATATTTTTCTTACCAGCCTTGAGGATGATAAAACCATCAGCGAACGCATCGCTTTTAACATTCATATCCACCGAGCTGATACGTTCGTCATTGATGTACGCGCCTCCACCTTTGAGCAGACGGCGGGCGTCGCCATTGGATTGACACAAGCCGGCGCTGGTGAATAATTTTACTATCCACATGCCGGCGCCTTCAAAATCCGCGGCGGAAAGTTCGACTGTCGGCAAATTTGCAAAACTCGTATCTGTTTCAGTTTTGATATTAACTATATCGCTGGAAGTTTTAATTTTATTTTCTGTGTCGGCAAAACCAAACTTGCTTCCGGCGGTTAAATATGCTTTGCGTGCTTCCGCTTCGCCGTGCGCCTGTTTGGTGGCTTCGTAAGCCAGAATTTCTTTAGCCCGGTTGATTGCCGGAGCTTCCAAACTGCTTAATTCATTAATTTCATCTACAGGCAGATTAGTGAAATAGCAAAATAGTTTTTTGACCTGATCGTCATCTGAATTACGCCAGAACTGGTAGTAGTCAAAGACGGACGTGCGTTCGGTGTCCAGCCAGACATTATTGCCGCCGGCGGTTTTTCCAAACTTCTGGCCGTTGCTGTCCAGCAGTAACGGGAATGTGGTACAGTATACTTCCTTGTTGTTCATGCGGCGGGTCAAGTCTACTCCGGCAATCATATTGCCCCATTGATCCTGTCCGCCGAACTGCATTACGCAATTCAGATCACGGTTTAAAATATAAAAATCATAAGCTTGCAGAATTGAATAATTGAACTCAAGAAAAGTCAAACCATCTTCCAGGCGGGCTTTGACTGATTCCTGTGCCAGCATGCGGTTGACGCTGAATTTTGAACCGATAATCCGCAGAAAATCAATGTAGTTTAATTCTTTCAGCCAGTCAAGATTGTTGACAAAATGCGCTTCGCCTGTTTCCACGGAAATAAAACGCGAAAGTTGTTTGCGCAATGATTCGGCGTTAGCGGCAACTTCATCTTTAGTTAAAATCGGTCGCGTGCTTTGTTTGCCGGAGGGATCGCCGATCTGCGCGGTCGCGCCGCCGACCAGGACGACTGGTATGTGTCCGGCTTTCTGCAGTAAACGCATTGCCATAATCGGAAGCAAATGACCAACATGCAGACTGCTGCCGGTAGGATCGAAGCCCACATAAAAAGTTACTTTTTCATTTTCCAATAACTTTTTAGTGTTGACTGCGTTGGTTTCCTGATAAATGAAACCGCGATCTTTCAGTGCCTGATAGATGCTCATTTTGCTTTTCCGTTAATTATTATTACTTTAAATACAAAAAATAATATAGCCTCAAAACTTAAAAATACACACCCTGAAAAATAAAAAAATAAAAAATTGAGTCGAACAAGTAATCGCTAGTGCAGCCTGCGCCGCGACAAATGTCTTTGACAACTCAGGAGCTTACAGCCTGAGTTAAATCTCTATGTGCCGGATTTATTTTTTGTTTTCAACATCGCTGTCGATAGTATATTTTTTTTGTGCGGAACTCTTGGTTTTGTATTCAGGATGTACAGGTCAAGCATCATTTTTACTTTTGCTAAATATTCGCGTAATCTGTCGTACATGGTGAAATATGGAGTTCTGCCGTTGTCAGCGGCGAAACCTATTACATCTAAATTCCGGCTCCTGGCGATATAAACAGCGCGGGTGATGTGGGAATATTGCGAAATGACAGTGAACTTCTTTAAACCAAACACATCACTGGCACGATAAATCGAACCGAGAGTACGGTAACCGCAATTATCTCTGATTATTCTATCAGCCGGTACTCTGCGGGCAACAAGTGCGCGTATCATGTCGGACGGCTCATTGTAGACAGGCTTTGTATTGTGTACAGCACCGCTTGCCAGAATATACTTGATCTTACCCTTATGAT
>DAOWBJ010000250.1 GCA_030634125.1 Victivallales bacterium | reverse complement strand
ATCAATCCCGGCAACAGCGGCGGCCCGGTGCTTCATAATGACCGTGTCGTCGGGATCGCTTTTCAGGGATTATCACAGTCTCAAAGCATCGGTTATATGATTCCTGTTCCGGTTATCAAACATTTCCTCAAAGATGTTGAAGATAAAAAGTTTGACGGCTTCCCGCATGTGCCTTTTGCACCCGGAAAAATGGAAAATCCTGATTTGCGTGTGTGGTCCGGGATGAATTCCGGGCAAACCGGCATTATAATAAGTTCCTTGCCGCCGGAGGTAAAAGCCAGCGGCGAATTTAAAGTTGATGATGTTATCATGGCTATTGATGGAAGTAAGCTTGACAACGACGCTACTGTTAAGTTCCGCGACGATGAAGTTATCTATTTCGGTTATCTGGTCTGGCGCAAATATATTGGAGACATTTGTAAATTCACTGTTTTGCGCAATGGAAAAGAAACGACTGTCGATTATAAATTACGCCGCTACAAACGCCTCGTCCCCAACCGGGTGTTTGGCAAATTGCCTACTTATTATTTTATCGGCGGCTTGTTGTTTGTACCGCTGTCAATCAATCATCTTGACGAGTACAGAAAATGGTATAACGGACCGATTGATCTGGTATATGAGGTTATCAACGGTAAAGTAAGCAAGGAACTACAGCAGGTTGTGGTTTTATCAAGGGTACTTGCCGCTGAAGTCAATGTCGGCTACCAGAAATTAAGCTCGCTCATTGTGGAAAAAGTAAACGATCAAAAAATCAAAGACTTGAAGCAATTGATTTCAATCGTGCAAAATACAAAAAAAGGCTTCATTGTATTTCAGCTGAAAAACAAAACTAAAATTGTATTTGACATAGAAAAGCTCAAGCAGTCAACAGTACCGATAATGAATCGTTACCGCATACCCGGTGACCGCAGCTTGAATCTGGTCGCGAAACCAATTCCGTTTGGTCCGCTTAGGTAAGGTTGGGGTTAATCGTATATCTCTACGGTCAGGGTCAAACTTCCATAGTTATCGAGGTAGTCACCCCATTCGTAAGGACCGAAATATAAAATTCCGCTGCTTTCCGCTTTGAAAGTCATTTGTTTGCCTACATAATGTTCTTTGTTGCCTATTTTAGCTAACAAACAACCTGGAGCTCCTGAACGTTTGGATTTTGTGTAAGCCTTAGGTGCAGTTTTCTTTTTCTTCTTAACGTTTCTATCCGCAGACCATCGCTTTAATGTTTTAATATCATAAGCGACATAACCATTTGGATCACATGCCGGGAAATCTACTTCATCCCCCATGCTCCAGGTACCGTGAGCTGTAACGCGAATCATCTTCCCGGCTTTAACTTTTATCCATGTATCTGTCCATGGTGTATTAGCAGGGACAGTAATTGTTTTTTTGATATTTGAAATAGCGTAGCGTGAATCTTTTGGATCAAATTTGGTGTCAGTAATGGAGTCAAGTTTTTTTACCAATAACTTGTTTATATCAACTTCAACCCCCTTGTCGGAAAACTCCATCAAGGCAATAATCGCATCTTCTTCTTTAGGATTGAAGCTCCTTATTAATTGATTCAGAATAGCCAGTATATGACGATTCATAGCGGTATCGGAATCATTAATATGGTCTCGAGCCTGCCCAAGCAAGGTAATAAATTCTTTTTCATCAACTTTCTTTTTAGGGCCTTTGAGAGGAACTTTAAACTTCAGTTTCCCGCGAATTAATAAAACTTCACGGTTAGTCGGAATTAAATGATTCGCAAAACTAAGCAGCAACAGCCCTCTGGTATCTTTGCTGCTCTTTGCTAATCTCTGCCACGCCAGTCTTAAAGCACTTTCTCCGAGACGCTCCATGGTGGTCTTAGGCAGTGGGTAGCTGCGCACACGTCCATAATAGTTTTGTCCCGGTAAAATATTCAGGGCAAAAATCGAAAATAAACAAATTGCCGCTATTTTTTTGCTTTTAGACATGCTGAAAATATTCCATTTTAAAAAGCTCTATAACACTTCGAGACATAGATAATAATATAGCATTTCGAAAATTTGTCAAGGAAAAATAGCCTTAGATAGCAAATTTATCAGATTTTGCTGTTAATCATACCTTGTAAAACCCAACTTCTTATGTTAAATTTGTCAACACTTTAAAAAACTATTCATAAAAACTTATTTATTAAAAAAACAAAAAAGGGAATTCGTCATGAAAAAAACGTCGTTTGTACTTTTAACTTTGACCGCCGCCGCATCTATCAGTTTCGCGGCTGATACCGCCGCTGCTAAAAAAGTTACTGCTGCTCCTAAAGTCATTAAAGCTACTGTTCCGGTCGCTCCTAAAGTCACTTTTGATTTTCTTCCTCCAGTAGTTGCCGAGGTAAGTGGCAAAAAACTTACTAAAGCACAGTTGATTAAAAAACTTTTAACTCCATTCGGCGGAAAAATGCCTAAAGGAATAAGTCAGCCGGATCTGAATGGAGCGGCTGCGAATATGGCAACACGATTTATAGAATTAAACGCTTTGCTTCCTGTGGCAATTAAAGCCGGGTTCAAGCCGTCTCCAGAATTGGTTGCCAAAAAATTTAATGATTCTTTGAAAAAGGTAACTGCGGTCCAACTGGAACAATTCAAGAAACGTCTGGCGATGCAAGGTAAAACCGTCGAATCATTTATTGCCGAAAATAAGGCAAAAAAAGAAGTTCAGGAAGGAATCGCCATTGACGCTTTTATTAAAAACAAAGTCAAGAGTCTTAGTGACATTAAAATTACAGACAAAGACGCCAAAGCATATTACGATGCCAATCTGGATAAATTCAAAATAAAAGCTGCTCCAAAAGGCTCTATGAGTGCATCTCATATTTTGATTATGGTTAAAGAAAAAGCTGATGTTAAAACAAAAGCCGCCGCGAAAGCCAAGGCTGAAAAACTTCTTGCCCTCTTGAAAAAAGATGCTTCGTTATTCGCTGAATTAGCTGAGAAAGAAAGTCAATGTCCAAGCGGCAAAAACAAAGGTTCTCTAGGATCTTTCACAAAAGGCAGAATGGTTCCTGAATTTGAACAGGCTGTTGTAAACCTTAAAACTGGTGAAATCAGCGCGGTTGTTGAAACTAAATTCGGTTATCACATCATCCGTCGTGACGCTTCACAAAAAGCTACAACTAAAACCTTTGCTGAAGTCAAAGAGCAGCTTAAAGCCGGGTTAAAACAAGAGAAAGTACAAACTGCTTTAATGGCATTTATCAAAAAGACTGTAATTAATGCTAAAGGAAAAAGTTACATCAGATAATCCATATTTTTATATTTGATTAAAAAAAGCGGTCCCGCGACCGCTTTTTTTTCGTTTTATTTATGACAACTATCTAAAAATTCTTTCATTTCCTGTTCAACTTCAAGTGAAATATCCCTTTGAGTGCAATTAGGATTTGAAATTGTCAAACTGCCGCGTTTTGCGGTGAGCCGGTCAGAATTAGTGAATGCCGCTTTAGCGCCCGCGGCAATGAGTTCTATGGCATTATCGGCGGTGATACGATCAACATAATCAGACAACGCAAAAAATATAGAAGCTGGTTCATTCAAGAGTGCTT
>DAOWBJ010000169.1 GCA_030634125.1 Victivallales bacterium | reverse complement strand
CATGCAGTACGGAAAGCTTTTCCGCTTCTGGTCTTTTTTGCAGATCATAGGTGGAAAGATTGTAAATATTATGACAAATAAAAGCTTCTTTGCCGCTTATTTTTTGATAAATCTCTCGTAATGGTATTTTTTTGAATTCAGGAAGAATTTCATAATTTTCGATAATGCCTGTTTCAGGATTTAAAAAACCAGGAGCTCCTATACCGATTGATTTTACTTTTGACCACTTATCCCCTGATTCTTTTATCGCTTCATTTAAAAGCTTTTCAAGATGAATTAAATATTCATCACGAGAAGTACAAGGATGGAAATCTTTAATTGTACTAAAAATGCAATCTCCTTGAAAATCAGTGATCACAAAACGCCAGGTACTTGCTTCAAGGTCAACGCCTGCAAAATATTCATAATCTGGATTAATATGCAAGGGTTTCGTCGGACGTCCGCGACTAACTGCTTTACCAGTAGGCTCTGCTTCTGTCACCATGCCTTCTTTAACAAGACCGGGAACCAGTTTGCTGGCGTAAAATGTACTCACGCGCATTATTTCCGCGCATTCCTGTCGTGATATGCCTGGAAATTTACGGACTAAAGCCAGAAATTTATTGCGCTTCTCTAATGACTTTGTTGCTTGATCTCCAGTTGATAGTGCCATATTAGAATCCTTTATTATTTTTACATAAACTAATGCTTAATGACGTTAAAATCAAATAAAAAATTGAAATATAATTAAAGAACGCTTGCAAAATCTATCCGGGCGTGTATTATAGCTATATAATTTGATAACAAATTAATTGGAAGGTGTCAAAATGAATATGTATATGAAAGGAATAGAAGACTTAGCTATGCCATTGAAATCACGCACTATTGTTTTTAGAGATTTTGAAAAGCTGAACAAGTTTTATGCTGTAGATTTTTGTGACGAACTGGAAAAGAAACAAGCTGCAGGCGAAATGCTTAATGTAATTTGTCCGGTTGGTCCGATTGATTATCGTTATTTCGCGGCTGAAGTCAATAAACGCGGCTTGTCCTGCCGTAATTTACGAATGATTAATATGGATGAATACATTGGAGAGGATGGAGAGCTTATTCCTGAATCTCACCCTTTGAGTTTTCGTCGTTTTATGAATCAACAGTTTCATGATTTAATTCCTGAGGCTAAAGCTGTACTTCCTGAAAACAGGGTTTTTCCTGATCCAAAATCTCCTGAAAAAATTACTGAGCTGATTGATGAGATCGGCGGTGCCGATATAGTTTGGTGCGGAATGGGAATTACCGGGCATGTTGCATTTAATGACCCGCCGACAATGCTTGGTGAACCTGATAATCTCGAAAGTTTCCGCAACTGCAAAACCCGTATTGTTACTACCAGTCCGATGTCAAACGCGCAGATGGCAATGGGCGGAACTAACGGGGTGCATGAAATAATCCCGCCTACCGCGGTTACTATCGGAATATATGAATTATATAAAACGAAAAAGTTTTACTGGACATTCATGCGCAACTGGCATGCTGGTTTGTGGCGGAGAGCTATGTTCGGTCCGATTACACAGAATTTTCCGGGATCAATCATGCAGGATCATCCGAATTTATATATGAACTTAACTGAAATTGCCGCGACCGTTCCCATGTGTGATACTCAGCAGGCTACAGGAGAGAAAAAATAATGCGTTTTGTAACTGCCAAACAAATTGTTAATGATGCCCGAGAAAAAGGTTATGCGGTTCCAGCACTTAATGCCAATGGTTCTACTTATGATATTGCCCGAGCTGCTTTGGAAGCCGCTCAGGAAACGGGTTCACCGCTGATTCTTCAATCATACGAACCGAATTTGGAATACCGCGGAGCTGAATATTTCGTCAAAATGACTGCTTTATTGTGTGATGAACTGAATATCACCGTTCCGGTCGCTTTACAATTGGATCACGGACACAGCTTTGAATCAACTGTAAATGTAATGAAAGCCGGGTTTACTTCCGTCATGTTTGACGCGTCGCATGACCCGCTTGAAGAAAATATCAGGAAAACTCTGGAAGTAGTCAAAGTCGCCAAAGTCATGGGATGTTCGGTCGAAGCGGAAGTCGGCTATGTGAAAGGCAATGAGCCGACAAAAGAAAAACTGATTGGACGCATTGCTGTTCCTGAAAGACCACTTATTCCACCGGCAAAAACCAATATTGATGAAGCAAAACAGTTTGTGGAATCTGTTCCGGTTGATATGCTGGCGGTATCGGTTGGAACTACCCACGGCGTTTACGAAAAGCAGGATGCTATAGATTTTGAACTTCTGAAAAAACTGCGCCATGAAATTGATATTCCACTCGTGCAGCACGGGACTTGCGGAATTTCTCTGGAGAATATTTCTAAACTGGTTATGTATGGTATGAGCAAAGTTAACTTTGGAGAGCCGTTCCGGTTTAAATATATCGAATATTTCAACGAACTGACTGATAATATGGAACACCAATGGCATGCATGGCGGATTATGCGTGAAATAAAAAATCGTTTAAAAGTTGATATGATTGAAATCATTAAAGCACTTGGAGCTGACGGAAAGGCTTAAAAAATGAAAAGTTATCTATACATAATCGCGGCGACATTGGCATTGGCAATTGAATATCTGCTGATAAAAGCCGCTAAAGATGTTCCGGTTTACCTGGTCGGAATGATTGTGTTTTCCACTGCCGGAACTTTACTTGCCGTAGTCGCACCTCGGCAAAAAGCTGTTTCCGGAGCCTGGAAACGACTTTTGCCGGGTGCTTTTGCCGTTGGGATAATCGGTTCATGCTGTAATTTGCTGTGGATCAATGGAACACGTTTGACCAGCGTTGCTAATGCTTCGGCATTGGGGCGTATGGATGTTGTTTTCACTCTTTTCTTGTCGGCTCTGATTTTTAAAGAAAAAATTCCTCGCAGAATATGGCCGTTTATCGGGATAACATTATTTGGCGGAACTTTGCTTGTTCAGGTTTTCAATCTTGATATAATGAGTATGGGAAACATTGGCGATGGCTTAATTATTGGCGGTGCGTTTATGCTCAGCTTAAACAGCTTTATCATAAAACGCCTTAGTGCGCCCTTGGGGCCAGTACGTCTGGCGGCGTTTAATTGCGGGATAAATGTCTTAGTTTTCGCTATCGCCATGATATTCTGGGGCGATGTAAATAGTATTCTGGAACTATCGGGAAAATCATGCTTAACTCTCCTGCTCTGCGGAGTTTGCTCATTTGTATTTTTTGCTGGTTACTATAGCGGAGTGCGGGAACTGCCAGTCTGGAAAGTACGCTTGATCGCCTTAGCCGCGCCAGTATTCACCGTTTTAGGCGGTTGGATGATCCTCGAGGAAACATTGTCTGGTCAAAGCTTCATCGGAATAGTTCTGGTCTTAACTGGAGCTGCCGCTTTAATAAAAATTAATGATAAGAAAGAATTAACTAAAACAAAGGTAAAACAATGGAAAAAGAAAAAATTATTGGTCAATTAGTGGCTCAGGCTCGAAAAGCTCAGGCGCGGATTGAAAATTACACTCAGGAGCAAATTGATGATGTTTGCCTTTCTGTTGCATGGGAAGTTTATAATGACGCGAATATCCATGAATGCGCGAAAATAGCGGTTGAGGAAACCGGCATGGGAAAATATGAGGACAAAATAACTAAGCATAAAGTAAAAGTGCTCGGCGTTATAAATGATGTTAAAGGCGCTAAAAGTGTTGGACTCATAGAGCGTGACGAAAAGAAAAAAATCAGAAAATACGCTAAACCCGTTGGCGTAATCGGGGCTTTGACTCCGGTTACCAACCCAACCGCGACCCCGGCGAGTAACGCGGTGTCAATACTCAAAGGCCGTAATGCGGTAATTTTCGCGCCGCACCCGAAAGCTAAACAATCATGCAAAGTGGTTTGCGATTTCATGCGGGCGGGATTGAAAAAAGTCGGAGCTCCCGAGGATTTGATACAGTTTATCGCGGAACCAAGCGTCGAATTGAGCCAGGAATTAATGAAGCAGGTCGATCTGGTTATGGCTACAGGAGGAGCGGCAATGGTTGGCGCGGCTTATTCGAGCGGAACTCCCGCCTACGGTGTTGGAGCCGGCAATCCGGTAATCATCGTTGCCGAAGACGCGGACATAGCGGATTCAGCCAAAAAAATAACAATCAGTAAATGTTTTGACAACGCTACATCATGTTCTTCTGATACATCATTGATTATTCAGGAAGCTGTTTATGATGATATGCTTGAAGCATTAAAAAAAGAAGGCGCGTATTTATGTTCCGCCGCCGAAAAAGAAAAAGTAAAAAACTGGTTGTGGATCGCAAGTAAAAAAACTGGGAAACTAGGACTTAATCCGGCAATTGTAGCGCAAAGCGCGAAAAAGATTGCGAACGACGCTGGAATTTCTGTTCCAGAAGACACAAAAATGCTGATGGTTGAATGTGCTAATCCTGGCGGAGATAAATTCAGCGGAGAAAAAATTTCACCGGTTCTGGCTCTGTGGAAATATACTGACTTTGATAATGCACTCGAAATTCAAAAACAACTGACCGAATACGCCGGTATCGGACATTCCTGCGGTATGTATTCATTTAATCAGGATTATATCGACAAACTCGGACGCACTGTCAAGTCAAGCAGAATAATCATCAGGCAGCCGCACGCTCCGGCTTGCGGAGGGAATTTTTTCAATGGAATGCCTTCGACTGTTACTCTCGGATGCGGAACCTGGGGCGGAAATATCACAACTGAAAACATTAGCTGGAAACATTTCATCAATGTATCCTGGCTTTCAGAACCTTTCGATCCAATCAAACCATCTGATGATGAAATCTGGGGCGAGTTCTGGAAAAAAT
>DAOWBJ010000237.1 GCA_030634125.1 Victivallales bacterium | reverse complement strand
TAATATTGGAGATATGCGTCCGGGCTCTTGGCAAATCAGTTATACTCATCGGGGTAGAGGGCGTACCGATTATGTGAGCGACAAAAATCACGAGAAAATAAAAGTGGAATTTGAGAATTACAAAAGATTCAAAGAATTGAGCAAAGAGTTAATTGATCTGTATATCGAGTATGCAAAAATAACCGATAACGAAAATGATTCTTGACCATCAAGAACTCGGTACTCTTAAGATTTATAGTATCCTGATTTTTTGCTGCTTTGTTTATTGCATGCGTCAATAATTCCCTTACACCAGTTGCCCCATACCACAACGTTGCCGCCCATACTGATAAATTGATATCCCATATCGATAAGCTCCTGGCGATTATCAATACTGCCGACTGTTCCGGCAAATTTACCGTGTTTGTGCGCGGCTTCAACAATTTTCAACCGGGCTTCCTGGACTCGCGGATCATCGAAATTAATCGGCAGTCCCAAAGAATGTGTAAAATCTCCAGGTCCAAAGAAAAGCATATCATAACCTTCTACCGCCGCAATTTCATCCAATTCGCTCATCGCGGAATAATCCTCAATTTGCAGAATTATAAAACGTTCGCGGTTTGCCTGTTCCAAATATTCCCCGAAAGGAACCATGCAATACTTGCCGTCAGCGTTTCCGCCGTCAACCGGACGCATTCCAACTGGTTGAAAACGAGTCATCTTGACGACATTTCTGGCGTCTTCAGCGCTCATGACATGCGGCACCATAATGCCGGTGGCATCTAATTCGAGCGGTCTGATGTAATCACTGTAACTGCCGCGTGGAACCCGGCACAATAAATCGCAGTCATGCGCTTTAGTTACCATTACTTGTTCCTGGAGTTCTCTGTAGTCTGTTCCGATATGTTCCTGGCAAGTCCAGATGCAGTCAAATCCAGCTATCGCCGGGATTTCAAACGCCCGCGGATCACTAAAATTAACTTTAGTACAATTGACTATTTCACCAGCCCGCAATTTACGAAGCACTTTACTTGGTCGCATTTTCATTTTAAGAATCCTTATTTCCAATTATATTTTAAAATTAGTATTACTAATTATTTGTTATTAGACATTCCCAATGCAGTTTTGTCAAGTATCTATCGTTATTTATATGATAAAAATATTGTGAAGACAGGCAAAAAAAAGAGGAACCTGAAGGTTCCTCGTAAGTCTATTTTGAAAACATCTGCTGTTGACGTTTTTTAGGTTTGGATTTGCTGAAATCTTTGCGCCTTTTCTTGAAATCACCAGGACGTGAATCATTTCCATCTTGTTTATTTCCGCTTTGCTGTTTCCCGCCTCGTGAACCTCCGCCACCGCTGTTGCGATTGCCTTTGCGCGGGAATCTTTTTCTGCCACCAGCGCCACCGCGACCGCCGCGGGGATTGCTGCGTAAAGCTTTCATCTCTCTTTCGTCAAGACCGATTGTTTCCGGTCCGATTTCGCCTTGCTTCTCTAAAATCATAGAAGCTAATTTGTAAGCGATTTCTGATAAATCCATAGCTTCTTCAAGCTGCTGAACCATGTCGATACCTTCGGAAACGACATTGTTTTCACGAACTGTATCGATCATGCGGAACATTCTGTTCCTGCGCAGTTCCTGACGGCTCGGGATTAATGTAAAATCAATTTTCGCTCCGCTTTGTTTCTGGATGCGGTTTAATTGATGAAATTCCATTGGTGTTACGAAAGTTATCGCGGTACCTTTGTTGCTGGCGCGACCAGTACGACCGACACGGTGAATATAGCTTTTGGTGTCAAAAGGCATATGGTAATTGAAAACATGTGTAACATCCAGCACATCCAGTCCACGTGAAGCGACATCTGTCGCGACCAGAATATCGACCTGGCTTTTACGAAACGCAAGCATAACTTCGTTACGTTGAGGTTGCTCCATGTCGCCGTGCAGACCTTTGGCGTTGAAGCCGCGGCCACCGAGAGAATTGCTCAGACGGTCAACTTCGTTACGGGTACGGCAAAATAAAATCGCTTTTTTCGGACATAAGTCATCCATTAAACGAATAATCGCGTTTTGACGTTCACGTTCTTCCATAACGCAGTAAAGCTGTTCCACATTCTCACTGGTAGCGTCGCTGTTACTGGTTGTTTTGATAGAAACAGGATTATTTAAAATTTTGTTTGCCAGTTTTTTGATTGGTTCAGGCATGGTTGCTGAAAACAAAAGAGTCTGGCGTTCTTTAGGGAGAAAACCAAATATAGCTTTGATGTCATCCAGAAATCCCATATCGAGCATTTCGTCAGCTTCATCAAGTACGACTACTGAGGGATTAAAGTTATTGAGTTTACCTTCACTGAGAAGATCAAGCAGTCTTCCGGGAGTAGCAGTAACAATATTTACGCCGCGGTTAACCAGATTAATCTGCCGCGAATACGATTGTCCACCGCAAACAACTCCGGTTTTCGCTCCGGCAAAGTGTCCGAGACGATAGATTTCATCACTCACCTGCATTGCCAGCTCGCGGGTCGGCGCGACAATCAGCATTTCAACGCCGCGGTCAAAACACATTGAGTTCATCGCCGGCAAACTGAAAGCCGCGGTCTTGCCGGTTCCGGTCTGGGCTTGTCCGATCACGTCGCGACCTTCCATAATAGCAGGAATAACCGCGCTTTGAATTTCGCTTGGCGTTTTAAAACCGGCCGCGCGAATACCTTCGTTTAAACTTTCCTTTAGTCCGAATACTCCGAACTCATCTTTCACAAAACCTGGAGATTCATTCTGAGTCTCGTTGTCCTGTGCCACATCACATTTTCCATCTTTTTCCATCTTTGTACCTTCTATACAATCTACGCTTACGCCAGTATTTCGAGCCAGTCAGCTCTTTAATATAAACAAATTTCACATAACCGGCAACGATCTTTTCAAGGATCAAACGTAAGCATACATTAATATATCCGGCTAGGGCTTCCTGTTCCCAAACACTCTTTGTAAGGGCGGAAGAATAGTAATTCATTCTAGCAAAAGTGTTTAATCTACAGCAATATACACAAAAGTCAAACGCAAAGACAAGAAAAGAATCATAAAGAAAAAAACAATCACAACTTGACATTGTACTATTAGTGTAGTACAATTATTGATATTAAGAATACACCGGGAGCAACAATGAAAATTAATTTAAAGAGCGGAACACCTATTTATCTGCAAATTGTTGAGCAGCTAAAGTTGTCCGCGCTTTATGGTCGATATCAAGCAGGGGACCGTTTGCCGCCAGTACGGGAATTAGCGATTGAATTACGGATAAACCCGAATACTGTCGCTAAAGCCTATCGGATATTAAAGGATGAAGGGATTATAGATTCCCGCCCAGGCGGCGGAAATTTCATCGCGCAGCAGGAAAACAATATCGCAGTACAGCAAAAAGAAGACACTCTGCGCGAAGAGCTTAAAGCAATTATAACCAATGCGGAAGCATTAGGGGTAAGTAAAAAACGTCTAACAGAAATTTACAATGAGCTATTTAAGGAGGAGAAAACAAAAAATGAAAGAAATAGCAACATTAATCCGGGCTGAGTGAGTAATTTTGTGCAAACGGCTTTTCTTGCCTTACTTTAATTTAGCATAGTTCCTCCCGAAGCGCCAGCTTCGTTCTTTTAAAAAAGCGCATTTAAATCTCCGCAGGAGATGCGCCAGCGAGACCGTCGGCAGGGTAAGGATTCGTAGAATCCGTCCCGAACCACAAGTTTATCATAATGGGAAACGCTCCTCAAAATGAATAGCGAACTGGTTCAATGCCGCCTTCCAGTGATG
>DAOWBJ010000318.1 GCA_030634125.1 Victivallales bacterium | reverse complement strand
TAGGTTTCACCTACGGCTATTAACATTTAATCCCATTGAGATCATACCCCAGTACCCCGGAGGGGTATGATTTTAATAGCCACGGGTGCAACCCGTGGTAAACGTTAACCTAAAAACGACCAACCCCGAACGGGGTTGAATCACTTTTTATTCAAACTCAACAACTCTACTATCTCTCCTGATATTTTCTCAAACTCCTCGCTTACTTTAAATATCTTTCCGAAACAACAATTTATATAAGCGTCATCACCATCTCCAGGGATAATTGCTCCTGTATTGTAATTTTTGGAACTTTCCCATGCTGTCACCGCAGCGTTATTTCCGCTCTTGATATAAGCCAATGAAGTGTTAGGAAAAAAATTAAGTGGTTTGCGTAATCCTTCAAGGTATAATTCAGTCAAACGAGTTAGTTTTTCCTTGGCCGCTTCGGCATTACTGGAATTAAATATCCGCGGTTTATTTTCTTTACCAAACAGTTCCAGTTCCCCGGATTCGGGAACAACTTCCATAGCTTTTGCGGCAAGTTCATATATTGACGCCTTTATCAGATGCTTACCTTTTTTGTTTATTTCTGAATATTTGAATTGTATTTGCTTCGTTTCGCCGTTAGCAATATATAAATCTACAAATCTTGCCTGCAGCAAAATTCCATTATCAAAACTGTGTTCTTTACTGACGGCTTCCATAGGATTAGTGATTACAGGACTGATTTTTTCAGCGAAAGGTGAAAATTTTTCAAAGAACTTGTCAAATTCAATATCGCCCCAGGCTTTAGCAGGCAAAACGCCTTCGGCGTGAAAACGTTTCTGCAATATTTCCTTGAGCTCATTTTTATCATATTTATTCCATTCCGGCAAATATTTTTTAATAATGGAGTCCGCCAGTTTATAACTCTCCAGACCGCTTTCTATCTCGAAACTTTCGCAATCATCGAGCTCCGGCAAATCCCGGATTTGCGGATAAACCTGTAAGCATTTCTGCAAAAAGTATTTAGCTGGATTGATGAAGAAATCACATAAATCATCCAAGCTAATCCGATATAATTCTTCGGGTATCTCATGTAATTCATTATCCGCGAAATTATCCGCTTTGAAATCCTCAAAACGAAGCTTCGCCAGTTTTTTATCTTCCGCCGAATAGGAAATCAAATTATCCGGTATCTTAATCCCCAACTTCGCCGCGTAACTATCTTTCGCGTTTTTATCTATAAAATACTTCCAGCTGAAAGCCTGCAGCGGATGAACCGTCGTCAAACTGTCTTTCGACAAAGAATAATTTTCGCCGACGTAATCAAGCAATTCACACAAAACCACACTCGGCAAACGCGATTCGTTGTCCTTCACCCCCTGCCCTACATAACTCACATAAAAACAGTCCCGCGCTGAAAGCAAAGTCTCTAAAAACAAATAGCGATCATCTTTGCGCGCCGAGCGGTCGCCCAGACGCGGTTTATACGCCATTAGATCAAAAGACAAATGTTTTTCTTTGCGCGGGAAACTCTTTTCATCAAGCCCCAGCAGGCACACCACGCGCGCCGGAATACTCCGCAGTGGACGAGCCTCGCAAAAAGTTATTCCGCCACGCAGAAAACCACCGCCGACAACAGCTTTTTTGAAGAACACGGAAAGTTCATCATAAATAATCTCAAAAGTTATTTCACCTTCATATTCGCTTTCCGCCACGCTGTCCAAAGTCGTTTTTACAGCTTCACGCAGCAAAGCTGCCGAGCGTGCGAACTCGTTTGAGTCAGGAAAGAATTTATTGATCACGCCGTCAAGGATTTTATCCCACCATTGAACGGAAAAAGCTTCCGGTTCTATATCCCTGCCACTATTCAATTGAACGCGCAAAGTAAACAAGTCTTCCAGAAATTCGACGAGTTTGCCGAACAATACCGCGCTGTCGCCTTCGCAGCAATGAAAGGGTAAAATATCTTCTTCTCCGACCGTAAATATTCTGCCGATGTCTTCTGTTTCACTGCCGAAAGCAAAACCGGCTAGGATTCTTTCAATTCCCTGCCGCCAGGATTGTTCGCTGAAGTTAATGCCGACAGTTTCCTCACGAAACTCTCCGTCTATGCCCCAAAAAATCTTTGCGTCAATAATCCATTGCCGGACGATCGTCACCATTTTTTCATCCATTCCGAATGCCTCAGCGACTACCGGAGTTTCCAGAACACTTAAAACTTCCGAAGCTTTAAAGCGGCTGCGTGTTATCTTCAAAATATTCAAAAATGTTTCCGCTTCCAATGACGCGCCGGCTTGACTGCGGTCAGCCAAAGTAATAAAGCAACGGCGCGGGTCGTCGTCAGCGCGCGACTTGAAAACCGCTTCAACATAAGGCGAATAAGTGTTGATATCCGGCGTCAAAACCAATATATCTTTGGGCAAAAGTGTCGGGTCGGCTTGAAACATCGAACTCAAATTTTCAAATAAAACTTCGACTTCACGCATCGGCGTATGGCAGGAATGAACCTGAATACTGCGGTCATCAGATGAGATTTCCTCTTTCGCGGGAGATTCGCTCAACTGAATATCACGCTGTACTTTATGCAAAAGATT
>DAOWBJ010000305.1 GCA_030634125.1 Victivallales bacterium | reverse complement strand
CATTTACTTTTGTTGAGCTTAAAGAAAAAATTGCTGCTCAGGATATTAACTCGGGAACTGTTAAAGAGTTTAACAAGGGCAAGCATTTTATCGGTAAAAAGATAGTTGAGGAAGCCGCTGAGGTCTGGATGGCGTCCGAACATGAAAGCAAGGAGGCCGCTGCTGAGGAAATTTCCCAGCTCCTTTATCATTTACAAGTCATGATGATAGCGAATGAATTAGAACTTGAAGACGTTTACGAATACCTATAAAGCACAAGTGCTTGTTTTATCTTTATAGTTTGAGTGTTATTTTAAGTTTAAATTGATAATTTTATATTTTGTGTTTTTCAAAGTTTTTACAATAGGAAAGAAATTATGTTACAGATTGCAATACCAAATAAAGGCGCATTATCAGAAAAAGCCGTCGCGCTGCTTAAAGAGGCTGGTTATAAATGTTCCCGCTCCAGCCGCGAATTAATTGTTACGGATGAAGAAAATAATATTAATTTTATTTTTCTGAGACCCAGAGACATCGCTGTTTATGTTGGTAAAGGCATACTCGACATGGGTATCACCGGGCGCGATCTGGCGATTGACAGCAAGGCTGAAGTTACGGAAATCCAGGCGCTTAACTTCGGGAATTCAGCTTTCCATTACGCGGTGCCTAAAAATTCATGTCTGCTGCCTGATAAATTTGAAGGCTTGAGAATCGCGACTTCATACCCGGAAATAGTTCGGCTGGACTTGGAAAAACGCGGAGCTTCAGCACAAATAGTCCGCCTTGACGGAGCTGTGGAAATTTCCATCGAACTCGGTGTGGCTGACGTTATTGCTGACGTTGTCGAATCCGGACGTACATTGAAAGAAGCAGGGCTGGAAGTCGTCGGGGATTCCCTGATGAAGTCCGAAGCTGTTTTGATTGCCCGCAATGATGAAATTGCCAAAACCCCGGAAGTGAGCCGTTTGCTCGGGCGTTTACGCGGTATTCTGGTAGCCCGCAAATACGCGATGGTTGAATATGATATTCCCTTGGACAAGTGCGATGAAGCCTGTAAATTGACCCCGGGAATAGAATCCCCGACAATTTCACCTTTGAGCAATCCTGACTGGGTCGCCGTCAAAGCAATGATAAAAAATAAAGAAAGCAATCACATAATGGATGAGCTCCACAAAATCGGGGCTCGTGGTATTATCGTTACTAATTTACGTTCATGTCGTTTATAGCGGAGTAAAAAATGAGTTCATTTACAGAAAGAGCCAAAGAAGTAATTAATGTCGAAATAAAAGGCATGGAAACTGTTCGGGATAATCTCGACGGCAAATTTGAAACTCTCGTTGAAAAATGTGCCGAAACCGTAAAAAACGGCGGCAAACTTATCCTTACAGGTATTGGCAAAAGCGGCTATATCGGTCAGAAAATTGCCGCGACCCTTTCCAGCGTAGGCTCTCCGGCGGTTTTCATGCATCCGGTTGAAGCTTTGCATGGCGACCTCGGGCTTATGCAGAAAAATGATCTGGTACTGGCGATCAGCTACAGCGGCGAAACCGAGGAACTTTTATCCGTACTGACTCCGGCGAAACGTCTGGGGACACAGATTTTTGCCATCACCGGTTATCCTGAATCATCTTTGGCAAAATTATCTGATTTCACTATGCCGATGACCGTCGGCGAAGAAGCCTGTCCCTTCAATCTGGCTCCAACTACTACAACTACCGCCTTATTGGCGCTGGGCGATGCCCTGGCTCTGGTGCTGCTTGATAATTATGGTTTTACCAAGGAAGATTACGGGCGTCTCCATCCCGGCGGAGCCATTGGACGCGCGGTAACTATGCGCGTTGGCGACATTATGCGTTCCGGCAATGACTGCGTGCTGGTTTCACCTGAAACAACGGTTAAGGACGCATTGCTGAAAATGACTAAAGCCCGTTGCGGCGCGGCGATTATCATTAATGAAAATCAAGGGCTTATAGGCGTTTTTACCGACGGTGATTTCCGCCGTCACGCGGAAAATGACATTAGTATCCTGACTAAGGAAATAGGCTCGGCAATGACCGCCAACCCAGTTGCCGTAAAAGCCGAATCCCTTGCCGCTGAAGCCCTTAAAATAGTAGAAGACCGCCATATTAACGATATAATTGTCCTGGACGAAAATGAAAAAGTTGCCGGCATAATTGACGTTCAGGATTTGCCCGGCTTAAAACTTATGTAGATTTTTTATTTTTAGAAAGATAATATTTAGTCAGAACTATATCTATGCCAACCAATAATAGATTGACGATATACAAATATATAACCCAGTTGCAGGCTATAAAATACTTATGACAAATCCCGCTGGCGTAGCCGACAAATACTAAATACAAAAACGGCAGGCTTTTGCCGACCGGATTTTTACTCTTGTAAGTTTTATAGATTGCCAGGGGCCAACTGGCACCAAAACAAAACAACATAACTGCTTCAAAAATACCCATAATATATCTTTTTATTTAATGATAATGATTGTTAAAAACTCCTACGAATATAATCACCAAAACGATTATAACAAACTATTTTATGTATAATTTGTATGTTGATAAATAATTTTAGTTTTGAAGCATTATATTGCTTAGGAGCCGTTCAAAAATAACCTTTACATCTGCGCGTTTCTCCCGGTTGCTTTGCGGGTTGCCGATTCGTTACATAGCTGAGGCTATGCGCCTCATCAGCAAGCCACAAATCATTCCGGGATAATTCACGCATTTTGTTAAATTTAATCCCTCGGGGATTACTAAAAAAAACTTGCGCAATTGACAAGATTTTTCTTTTATCCTGTTTATCCT
>DAOWBJ010000204.1 GCA_030634125.1 Victivallales bacterium | reverse complement strand
GCTTATTCAACCCCGCCGGGGTTGATGTTTTGGGAATGCGAATATCCCACGGGTTTTACCCGCGGCTATTTAAATATAACCCCGTTGGGGTAATTAATTATTTGGAGATGTTTTTTAAAATGGATAAAATTCCTATAGAATATATTGTCACGATTATAATAGGGTGTGCTTTAACCTGGCTGATTTTTATTCTTGCTCTCGCAAAGTTTTCAAAAGCTTGTTCGCAGTTTGTGAGCTTTCGTAAAAATGTTGAAACTGACCTTACCGGCATGGGAACAAATATCCGTAAAATGCAGCTTTCTTTTCAGGAACTAACCGTTGAACAACGCCGCACAAATAAGTTGCTGATTGAACTGATTGAAGCACAAAAGAACGCTAATCCCCTTAGCGGGCTTGAATATGAATTAGTTGAAGAAGAAGAAATTATTTCAGGCTAAGCCGGTTCCGCATAAACAAAACGATCCCTTCGTGAATAATCCTGGATTGTCTCAATATTTTTAAATTTCCCGACAGCTTTTAGCGCATCATGGATATTTTGTGTCTGCGTTATACCCATTTCAAAAATAATACAGCCACCTGGATTTAAATATTCAGGGGCTTTTTTTATGCATTTATAAATTAATTCAAGACCGTCATCTGGAGCGGTAAGAGCAAGTTCAGGTTCAAAATCTCTGACTTCCGGCATGAGAGTACGGTATTCACGTTCGCTGACGTAAGGCAAATTGGCGGCGATGCAGTCAAAATGACACTCCTCAAGACTGCTGAATAAGTCACTCTGTAAAAATTTAACATTCTCCAATTTATATCTGGCTCGATTGTTTTCAGCAACCAGCAAAGCATCTTTGCTGATGTCAACAGCACTAATATTCAAATCTTTGCGCTCAAAAGCCAAAGCCAGAGCAATTGCGCCGCTGCCCGTGCCTAAATCCAGAACCGCCGCTCCATGAGGAGCGATTTTGCAAAGCCGCTCAACCAGTAATTCTGTTTCGGGGCGCGGGATAAGTACTGCCGGATTAACCAGCAAATCAAGATTCATGAAGTATGCATGCCCGAGAATATATTGCAAAGGCTCATGTTTTTCGCGCCGCTGAACAATTTTTTCGAGAGAGTCAAGAACAACTTGCGGCACCTGGGTGTTATAATGCAGAAAAAGTTCGGCGCGTGAGCATTCCGCCAACTCGGCGAGAATTAATTCGCTTTCCGTGCGCGCGCCTTCAATCCCTACTGTTTTGAGGCGGGATGTTGTGTTTTTAAGAGTTTGAATATAAGAAGTATGCATGGTTTATGAACTGGCGTCGCGGACTATGTCGCTAAACTCTTCCTTTGAAACCTCTGAAAGATCTTTGCCCTTTTTAGCAAGTTTTTCGTTTACCTTAACAGCTGTTTCAACCATGTGTTCGTGAGTTTCTTCAGAACCGCCAACCAGATAAAAATTGTTCCCTTTCGTAACACGTTTGTGTCCGTCTTTGTTATCAAGACCGATTCCCATCATCGTTGCCGACTGTTTATCTGAAGATCCGCGAGGTGAAACCATATTTTTATGCCTGTTTATTCTTTTAAATTTTGGTTAATATACCATCCCGGCCTTTATTTTAAAAGCTCCGTTCTGTCGTAAAAACATCAAAAATTTAAAAATAATCCTTTAAAAAGTGGAATTTTCAAAAAAAATGGCTATATGTATCATCTGGCCAATGGATTATAATTTAAACCCTAAATATAACATTTCACAGGAGAACAACATGAAGGATATTCAGAATTCTAAAGGTTTTATGGGCGGTCTAACCCCGTCAGCAACTCTCGCAATAACCGCGGCGGCTAAAGCCCTTAAGGCGCAAGGCGTTGACGTATGCAGTTTATCTGCCGGCGAACCCGACTTTGACACACCGGAAATCATCAAACAAGCCGCGATCAAAGCCCTCAACGAAGGCAAAACCGGATATACCCCCGCCAGCGGACTTCTGGAACTGAAACAAGCGGTTGCCAAAAAATTTATCAATGAGAACAATGTCAAAACAACTCCCGGGCAAATCATCATTGCTCCCGGCGCGAAATTTTCTGTTTTCAGCGCGATTGCGGCTCTTTGCGGTCCCGGCGACGAAGTTATTCTACCGGCTCCTTTCTGGTTAAGCTACGAGGAAATGGTCAAAGCCGCCGGTGCGAAATGCGTTATCATCCAAACCAAAGCGGAAAACAATTACGAGCTAAACCCTTCTGAATTAGAAGCGGCGGTAACCGAAAATACCCGTTTACTGGTTTTAACAACTCCGTCAAATCCGACTGGCGCGGTTTACCGCAAGGAAACACTCGAAAGCATCGCGGACATCGCGATCGCTAAAAACTTCATGGTTTTATCCGATGAAATTTACGAAAAATTAGTTTATGACGAGGACAAACCGCATGTGAGTATCGGGTCTTTGAATGACGAAATCAACGATTTAACTATCACCGTTAACGGTTTAAGCAAAGCTTACGCGATGACAGGATGGCGCTTAGGATATTTAATCGCTCCATTATGGCTCGCCAAAAAAATAGGCGCGTTCCAAAGTCATTCCACTTCAAACCCTACTACTTTCGCGCAATATGCCGCCATTACAGCATTGGAAGAAGCGGACGCTGAAGTTGAAAAAATGCGGCAGGCCTTCGCGGTTCGCCGTGATTTAATTTATTCATTAATCAGCGCGATACCGGGTGTAACTTGTGTTCGTCCGCAGGGTGCGTTCTATTTATTATGTGATATTTCATCTTTCGGTTTGACCAGCGGCGAATTCTGTTCCAGACTTCTGGAAGAAAAGAAAGTCGCGGCAATTCCATGCGAAGCTTTCGCGGCTCCGGGTAAAATCAGATTGTCTTACGCATGCAGTGAGGATAATATAAAAGAAGCGGTTGCGCGACTAAAGGCTTTTTGCGCCAGTCTTTAAAAAAGAAAAAAAGAAATCGCTCCGGGGCGTCGCCGGACGCGGTCAAGCGGCGGAACGCTTGTCGCCCGTCTCCAATGAGCGAAATATAAGCGACGAAGGAGCGCAAAAGAATCATACCGCTCTCGAAAAGCGAGGCTTTTTTGAAAAAGAGCAAAGCAATTTTTCAAAAAAGATGCGAGCCTTCGAGTCGCTCAAAAAAGTTTGACTCCATATTTCTAAAGATTTCGTTAAATTTTGAACATTATGCTTGTGCTTTTTTATTTTATGTATTATTGTACTAAATGGCATTGGAGGATGCCTCGACGTCTGCCGGAAGAATATAAGTCACCTCTACTGATATATGAGTTTAAACCTCTTTTTCAGCCTGTGATTGCAGACGCCGGGTTAACTAAATGAAAAGGAGGCAAAAAATGACTAAGTCATTACCGCCGAAACCGTCCGTCAAGTTTTTAAAACTTGAAGCCAAGTCAGTCCTGAAAGCCCACAAACAGGGTGATTCATCATGCTGTGAGATCCTCCGGCATCTCCACCAGTTCAAGGGAAAGTCCGATCAGGAAATCCTTAATGCGCAAACATCACTGCAGGAAGTCCAGTTCGCTCTCGCTATGGATTACAGCTTTAAAAACTGGAGTGATTTGAATAAATATGTTCTGGGCAAAGAGGACAACCATAAGTATCTGCATATTATATGCGGAGATGTTGCCGCGGATATTTTACGGAACAGTACTGTTCCCGGAGATGTTCAGGTTTGGATGGAAATTTTTATAGAAGGCCCGACTCCGGGTAATGTCTCCGAAGAAGAATGGCGGAGAGTGCGTGCGGAATTTATCAGTTCGCAATACTTTACCACTATGTCAATGAAAAGTGCGCTGCAAGGTGCTGATGACAGATATAAAAACCTTGAAAAGGCGAAAAACTATGAAGAGGTGATTTTATGGTTTGATGCTTGTATGTTTGATCAGACCCTCATGATTCATTTGATCGACAGGCTTGCGAAAATTGATTTAGGCAATACAAAATTGAGTTTGATTTGTGCTGGAGAATGCTCCGGTTTTGAATCATTTAATGGATTTGGAGAACTCACTCCCGAGCAAATGGCGCCATTTTTTAATACCCGTCACGAGATCAGCCGGGAAGAAATTAAACTTGCCGGTGATGCCTGGAAAGCTTTTACTTCGGATAATCCAAAAGATATAGAAACATTGCTTTCTGGAGATTGTTCAGCCTTGCCGTATTTATCGAATGCACTGAGAAGATTTCTCCAGAAATACCCTTTTACTCAAAACGGTTTGAACCGAACCCAGAATCAGATAATGAAAGCAGTAAATGACGGAGCGACAAAGCTTTTAGATATTTTTACCGCGGTTTCTAAGATGGAAAAACCTAAATTTATGGGAGATACTAGTTTTTGGCAGTTTATTCATGATTTGGCATCTTCATCTGTTCCGCTATTGAATGTGGAAGGACCTGAGAAACTAGATGAAATCAGCAAGGTTGATCG
>DAOWBJ010000144.1 GCA_030634125.1 Victivallales bacterium | reverse complement strand
CGATAAAAGTATGGCGCATGAAAACGAAATGCGCGCGAAATCCGCATTGCGAACCACCCAGGAAGCTGTTGAAAAACTCAAACTGGATATGAAATTGCTTAATGTGCATTTCTCTTTGGATAAAAAATTAATAGTTATCCAGTTTACAGCTGAGGGAAGAATTGATTTTCGACAATTGGTTAAAGATTTAGCGAAAAACTTTAATGCCCGTATTGAACTGCGGCAGATTGGCGTCAGGGACGAAACCGCGTTGAAGGGCGGACTTGGAATTTGCGGCCAGCAGCTGTGCTGTAATCGCTTCTTAAAGGACTTCGCCTCGATCAATGTACGTATGGCAAAAGATCAGGATTTATCGCTTACTCCAAGTACAATTTCCGGTTTTTGCGGCAGATTAAAATGCTGTTTGAAATATGAACATAAAGGCTATCTGGAATTAGAAAAAACTATGCCGCGTCGCGGTGATATGTGTGATTGCCCCGGAGGACGGGGGAAGATTTGCGACCGGAATTTACTGACGCAGGAAGTCTCTGTTGTTTTGCAGGATTCTGGAAGTTGTATACATTGTGCCTGCAGTGAAGTTCAAGTCGTTTATCCTGACAGGTATAAGGTTAAGCCGAAAGAAAAAGAAGTAGAGAAGAATGTCGAAAAACCTACTGTCGATAATACAAGAAAAACAGATAAACGTAACAACGAGAATAAAGAGTCTCGCGGGCGGCGCAAGAAAAAACGCCGTTCCAGGGGAAAACGTTCTAAAAATTGATGTCATACACTTATGTTTAAGGAATATTAAAAATGCTGCCCTTTGATCAAGCATATTTAGAACAACTTACAGAAGATGACTTATCGAAATTAGCTCATTTGGATAGTTTAGGTTTTCTGGTTGGGACAAAAGAAAGATTTGAGGATTTTCGTCAGCGCCTCTTGAATTTGTGCGATGCTCTGAAAGAATTTGAGGATAAATTTGAGCAGGGTGCGGATGAAATTGAAATTTTCGATGGAGTTGTTGTTCGCAAGGATAAACGTATTCCGGTTGAAATAATCGAGGAAGCCGGTGAAATTACTGAAAAATATTATCGTTTCTCAATCAGCTGGGCTCCCGGTTTTTTCATGTCGAAAGACATTGGATTGCTTTGGGGCGGATGTGCTCTTTCGGATACGGAGCAGATTTTAACAGTTTTTCTTGTTCGTTCGAGTTTTATGAATAAGCGTAAATGGTTTATTTATGACCGGCGTGAACTTCTGGCACACGAGTTGTGCCATACCGCCCGTCATGTGATTAATGACAATATACTTGAAGAATTCTTTGCGTACCAAACCGCTCCAAGTATAATCAGGCGTTATATGGGTAACTGCTTTATCAATAAATATGACGCGGTATTATTTTTATTACCGACTATGGTGCTTCTCGTCGCGCAGATGCTGAAAACTTTCAGCACTTTTAATTATCCGATCTGGCCATTCTGGATTCTTGCTCTGGCATATCCCGCATTTCTGCTTTTGCGTAATAACATCGCGCGGGTGGTATTTTTCAGGGCTTGCTCTAAATTGCTTGCCTTTGATTTTGTTGACGCGCTGGCGATTTTATTTCGCTGCGACTGGGATACTGTAGTGGAAATATCTAATTTGGCATCGCCGGAGGCATTTCGGCGTTTTGTGCAGAAACAAGCTAGTATTGATTTGAAATGGAAGGTTATACAACACCGTTTTGTTATTCATAACGGCGAACAGGAAGCTGAAGAATTGGAGGAAACAAATGACGCAACTTAAGAAAATTACAGAATATTTGGATGAACTGTTGAACATAGCGGCAATTCCAGACGATGCTTCCAATAACGGACTGCAGGTTGAAGCCGGGGAAGTCGTTCAAAAAGCAGTTTTCGGAGTTGATGCCTGTCAGACTTTGTTTGAGGCGGCAGTATTGAAAAGCGCGAATTTTATTTTTGTTCATCATGGTTTAAGCTGGCGAAGCGAACCGCGTCGTTTTACCGGTATTACCGCGTCCCGTCTGGGGTTATTGTTTAATAATGATATTTCTCTTTACGCGGCGCATTTGCCGCTTGATGCTCATTTGGAAATAGGGCATAATGCTTTGCTGGCGGATATGATAAAGCTGCGGCAGCGTTACAATTTTGCGGATTACAGCGCTTGTGATATTGCCTGCGGGGGGATTTTGCCGAAAGCATGTTTAGTTGATCAGCTTGTTGAGAAGTTTGAAACGCAATTGAGTTGCAAAGCTAAAGTTTTTGGTGATCAAGGTAAGAACCTGGGGAAAATAGGCATAATTTCCGGCGGCGGCGGTATGGACGGATTGACGGCATGTATTGGGGAGGGAATGGATTGCTATGTTACCGGGGAAATGACTCACATGATGTACCATGTCGTTAAAGAATGCGGTATTGTAGTGATCGAGCTCGGGCATTATCATTCCGAAACCCCCGGTGTGCTGGCAGTAATGAATGAAGTTGAAAAGAAATTCGCGATTGATTGCGAATTTATTGATATTCCGACGGGTTTATAATTTAACGAGGTATTGTAATGCAGAAAATTGTTGTGTGTTTAGTGTTAAGCGTTTTATTTGTATGCGGATGTACAAGTCTGGATTCTGACAAATTGAGTGAATTTGATCAGCTTACTGTGATTGACATGGCTCGTTATACAATTACGCGGCAGAATAAAAAATTTGTTACCGCGGAGGAAGCGGCACATATTAACAAACAAATGGCGGAAGTGAAAATTCGCTATAGTGCCCCGCGTGAGGGAAAAATGTTAATAAGCTGGCCAATGAAAAACAAAACCGTGAATTTTGTCTACAGTGGAAAATTTTTAACAGACAGCACAATGTGGCGGATGGGCATAGTCAAACACAAATACAGCAAGAGCAAAAATAAAAAAAATCCTTTTAGCAAACACAAAAAAGTGGAAGCGGCGGACTTTAATGATTTAAGAAAAAATGATAAAATTGCCGGGTATAAACGGTGATAAGATTATTGACGAAGAAAAAATCTTATATTTTTACTTATAAAATTTGCATCTGAATGGAAAAGGTCTATTGTACAATTTGCTGTTTATAAAATATACGCTGAAATAATTCAGATTGACTATAAGTTTAGATATAAAATTCAATGGAGCATAGTAAGATGTACGCAATTATTAAAACTGGTGGAAAGCAGTATAAAGTAAAAAACGATGATATCGTTGATATTGAAAAATTAGAAGGCGAAGCCGGCGGCAAATTGACTTTTTCCGAAGTTCTCGCGGTTGGTGAAGAAGGCGAAAGTTTAAAAGTCGGTACTCCTTTGCTGGATGGAGTCAAGGTGGAAGCTGAAATAGTAAAACAGTACCGCGGACCTAAACTGATTGCTTTCAAAATGAAAAAACGTAAAGGCTATCGCCGTAAAGTCGGACATCGCCAAAGTCTTACACAAATTAAAATTTCTGCTATTAACGCATAATTTTATTATAGATTTTAAAATGGTTCGGGTTAATAGCTTCGAACCATTTTTTTATATAAATTTGAGCATAAAAAGGGAGAATTAAAATGAAGTATGACGACAATGGAGCTTTGATTCAGTGTGAACTGGAAGGAATTAAATTACTTAACCGTGGTAAAGTTCGCGACATTTATGACCTAGGCGACAGCCTGTTATTCGTTGCCAGCGACCGTTTAAGCGCATTTGATGTTGTTATGCCGAATGGAATTCCCTGCAAAGGCGAAGTGCTTACCAGAGTTTCATTGTTCTGGTTTGAAATGATGGATTTTATACCCAATCATCTTATCTCCGCGGATGTTACTACACGCCCGGAATTAGTCAAATACGCTGACGACCTCCAGGGACGTTCAATGATTGTCAAAAAAGCCCAACCTCTTTCTGTGGAATGTGTTGTCAGAGGCTATCTTATCGGCAGCGGCTGGAAAGATTACCAGAACACCGGCGAAGTTTCCGGCATAAAATTGCGCCCCGGTTATCGGCAGGCGGAAAAACTTGATGAAACATTATTCACTCCTTCGACCAAAGCCGAGCAAGGCCTGCATGATGAAGCTATTTCATTTGCGAAAGTCGTCGAAATCCTTGGTCAGGAAATGGCTGATGAAATCAAAGATTTATCCTTGAAAATATATACCAAAGCCCATGATTATGCTAAAACAAAAGGCATGATCCTGGCGGACACCAAATTTGAATTTGGTATTTACGATGGCAAAATTATTCTGATTGACGAAGTTTTAACTCCTGACTCAAGTCGTTTCTGGCCTGCTGATAAATATGAAGTCGGCTGCAGCCCGGTAAGTCTTGATAAACAATATGTCCGGGATTATCTCGAAACTCTTGATTGGGGAAAAGTCGCTCCCGGTCCTGTCCTGCCAAAACATGTTGTAGAAAAAACAAAAGAAAAGTATATCGAAGCCTATAGAGCCATCACCGGAAAAGAATTCTAGTAAAAAGCATTTCAAAATCCAACCCGCGGCAACGCCGTGGGTTTCTTTTTGCACAGCAAAAAATATTACTATTTGATCAGGTCTTTGAAATCTTCTTTTTTGAAAGTGTAATGTTTGTGGCAGAATTGACAGGTGATTTTGGGTGAATTATCGCCTTGCTCGAATATTTTTCTCAGCTCATCTTTGCCTAAAGTTGTTAACGCCTGTTTCATTTTGGCTTGGCTGCATGAACAAATATAATCTGGAGATGTTCCGAATTCATAAACACTGTCGTTCTTTTTTTCAGAGATAAACTCTAAAAGTGTCCATAATTGTTTTTCGACCGGCATTTCCTGTAATAGTAATTTCCGGAATTCTTCTGAATTCATGCGCTTGCGGTAAGTTTCAAGTAATTTTAAATCGCAGTTCGGCATTGCTTGAAGCAGTAGTCCGCAGCATCGTTTGATTGGCTTGAGTGGATTGGCATTAAAACTTACAGCAACAATTATTTCCGTTTCCAACTGGTCGCTGACTGAAAAGAAAAAAGCGACATCGGCGGCAGGATTTGCCAGACCCGCGCGACTTTTGCCTGAATTTAAAATTTTGCCGTTTTTGGATTTCGTGATAGCGACAAAACCGTCTTTTTTGCCGAAAATATCATCTTCACTCTGTTCTTTGTCCATCAAATATGGCTGTTTGATAAGTCCGCGAACATCATTGGAGGCGTTTACTCCGGCGACAATGCCTTGTAATTCACCATGTGGATATTCCCAGCGGATAGAATACTTTTCCGCTCCATCCAGCAATGGGCTCAGCAAAGCCGCACTGGTCAGGGCTTCCGCGAAAATTTTTGACGCGACCGGATCTGTATCGTGGATTTTTACGCCTTTTGTAACCGTGCAGGTGGTATCCGCAAAAGAAAAACGAAAGTTTTCTTTTTTCAGCAAACCTCTGATTAAAAAATCAGTTTCATTCATTTTTACTTACATTGCTCTTTCG
>DAOWBJ010000313.1 GCA_030634125.1 Victivallales bacterium | reverse complement strand
TCAGGCTGGAAAGTGTAAGCATTGATCACATGCGTAATGTGCCGGAAATGCTTGAATTTTATATGGGTAAGAATACCCCGGACCGCAGAGAACACATAATGACGAATTTGGTTTAAAACATGTCAAAAAAAGAAAAAGAAAACATTCCAGCCGACGAAGCGGCTAATACCGGCGAGCTGGAAGATCAGGAGCTTCAGGAAGTCGAAGAGTTCGAAGAACTCGAGGCTCTGGCTGAGGGCGAATCTGAAGCTTCCAGTACTGACCCGCAGGGAAGCAACAGTTTTCTCCGTCAAATGATGGAGCAGAACTTCATCGAGTACGCTTCTTATGTAATCAAAGAGCGCGCGATCCCTGATGTTGATGATGGACTAAAACCTGTACAGCGCCGTATCTTGTGGTCATTATTCCGCATGCATGATGGTAAATTCCATAAAGTCGCTAATGTTATCGGGCATACCATGCAGTATCACCCGCACGGCGACGCCTCTATCGGCGGCGCGCTGGTGGTTTTGGCGAACAAAGAATATTTCTTCCAGAAACAAGGTAACTTCGGTAATATTTTTACCGGGGATATGGCTTCCGCTGCCCGTTATATCGAATGCCGTCTTTCGCCGCTTGCGCTGGAGGTGCTTTTCAATAATGACATTACCAAATTTATCGATTCTTATGACGGACGTAATCAGGAACCGGTTGTTCTCCCGGTAAAGATTCCGTCACTGCTCATGCTCGGCACCGAAGGTATTGCTGTTGGTATGTCTACCAAGATTATGCCGCATAACTTTTCCGAACTGCTTGAAGCCCAGATTGCAGTGCTTCGCGGCGAGGATTTCGAACTTTATCCTGACTTTCTGCAGGGCGGCTCAATGGATGTCTCCGAATACGAGGGCGGTAATGGAAAAATTAAACTGCGCGCGAAGATCGACCGGGACGGTCGCAAGCTGATTATCCGTGAAGTTCCCGCGACCACGACTACTGAAAGTCTGATTGCTTCCATTGAGCGCGCTGTTGAAAAAAACAAAATTAAAGTCGCGGAAATTAATGATTATACCGCTGAAACCGTTGAAATAGAAATTACTCCGACGCGCGGACAAGACCCCGCAAAAATGCTTAAGGCTCTTTATACCTATACCGATTGTTCGGTGTCTGTATCATGTAATATGATGGTTATTTGCGACGGCTTTCCCGTTCAAATGGATGTCGACAGCGTTATCAGGCGGAATACTGAAAAACTGCTTTATTATCTCCAGCGTGAGCTCGAAATAGAACTTGCCAAACTTGAGGAATTATTTCATTCTAAAACCCTGGCGCAGATTTTTATTGAAAATCGTATTTACAAAAGCATTGAGAAATGCGATTCCTTTGAAAAGGTTATGACCGCTGTTTATAAGGGACTTGAACCATTCCGCGACAAGCTCAAACGCGATGTCAATGACGATGATATTCAAAAACTTTTAGCTATTGCTATCCGTCGTATCTCCTTATTTGATATGCGTAAAAATCAGAAAGAACTTGATGACATCCTGAAGCAGATAGCTAAGGTGAATAAAAATCTTAAGCGCCTAAATTCATACGCTGTCAATTACTTAAAAGACCTGCTCAAAAAATACGGAGATTTGTTCCCGCGCCGCACCGAGATTGATGAGTTCAAAAAAATTGACCGCCGGGCTGTCGCTCTCAACAATATCAAGGTCGGATGGGACCGCAAGAACGGTTATATAGGTACTAATGTTAAAAGTGATGACATCGTTACCTGTAATGAATTTGATCATCTCTTATGCATTGAACGCAAAGGTGATTACAAAGTTATCAATACCCCGGACAAGACTTTTATCGGGCGTTTATATGATTTCCGAAAATTTGACGCCAAACTGGAATTCGGCGTTATTTATAAAGAGAAAAAAACCGGCAAGCATTATGCCAAACGAACTGTCATCGACAAGTTTATCATTGATAAAACATATCGTATTTGCCCCAAGAATTGCCGTTTGGAACTGCTTACTCCGCGTTCGGATTCTATCTACACGATAATTGAGGAAACCAGACGCGGACCGAAAACCATTGAATTAAATCTAAAAGACTATCCAATGCGCTCGGCTAAAGCCAGAGGTTTGCTGATCGGCTCCAAGCCGGTCGCGAAAATAACTCATTTGCGTTATTTGACTGAAGAGGAATTAACGATTCATGAGCAAGGCGAAGAAGATGTTGCGATTGAAGTGGAAGCTGTTGAAGTTACTCAGGAAACAGAAGAAAAAATAATAGAAGTTATTCCTGAAAAGGTAGAAGCCGAACCGGAAGTTGAGCTTAAACCGAAGAAGAAAGAAAAAGCAAAACCTGAAGAAAAGCCCAAGGCGAAAGCTGAAACAAAAGTAGAATCTAAGCCTGAACCTAAAGCCAAAGAAAAACCAAAGGCAAAGACTAAACCCAAAGCAAAGCCGGAATCAAAAGCTGAAGAGAAGCCCAAATCTGAAGATAAAGCTGAAAAAAAATCAGATGACGACGATAATGACGAAAACGAATGGGGAATCATCCAGCCGGAATTTGGATTTTAGAGATACATAATTCCTTAAGAGTACCGAGTTCTTGATGGTCAAGAATCATTTTCGTTATCGGTTATTTTTGCATACTCGATATACAGATCAATTAACTCTTTGCTCAATTCTTTGAATCTTTTGTAATTCTCAATTTCCACTTTTATTTTCTCGT
>DAOWBJ010000316.1 GCA_030634125.1 Victivallales bacterium | reverse complement strand
TTTATTTGTCGCAGAGGTGTCCGCGAGCTGTGTAGTTGGTATGCAGCAATTTGTGCGCTATACGGCTTCCCGGCTTCTCAAGGAATTCCGCATATAATTTTTTGATATGTGGATTTTCATGAGATTTACGAATTGCCAGTGCTTCATCAGCTTTATAAATCGCGGCGGCACGTTTTTCTAAAATAGAACTGTCTCCATGAATATAAGGCTGACCACCACCGTTTAAACAGCCGCCGGGACAAGCCATAATTTCAATGGCATGATAATGGGCTTCACCGCGCTGTATTCTTTCAAGAACCCAGCGTGCGTTGCTCAAACCGGAACAAACCGCGACTTTGACGTCAATGCCGGCAACCGGGACTGTGGCTTCCTTGATACCTTCAGGACCGCGAACGGCAGTGAAGTTAACATCTTTGAGTTCTTCTTTAGAGAGCCATTCAGCGGCAGTACGCAGAGCCGCTTCAAGCACTCCGCCGGACGCGCCGAAGATAACACCCGCGCCAGTTGATTCACCAAGCGGATTGTCATATTCCTGAGGCTCAAGTTTATCAAGCTGAATACCTGCTTCCTTGAACATACTGGCAAGTTCACGAGTCGAAATAACATTATCAACATCACGAATACCGTCCGGAGCGAATTTTTCACGGGAAGCCTCATATTTCTTAGACAAACAGGGCATGACTGAAACAACTATAATATCTTCCGGCTTCAAATCCATTTTTTCAGCATAATAACTCTTGGCAATCGCGCCGAACATTTGCTGCGGGCTTTTCGCGGTAGACGGCATATAAAGCAATTCAGGAAATTGATGTTCCATGAACTTAACCCACCCCGGACAACATGAAGTCAGAATCGGTAGGTTTTCATTCCTGGTTATACGATCAATCAACTCTGTAGTTTCTTCCATAATGGTTAAGTCAGCAGCAAAGTCAGTATCAAAAACTTTGTCAAAACCAAGCATTTTTAAACCGGCAACCAGTTGTCCGGTAGCAATCGTTCCAGGTTTCATGCCGAATGATTCACCAATCGCAACACGTACTGCCGGAGCAGTCTGCACTACAATATGTTTATCTTTTTTATTGAGAGCACGCCAGACTTTGTAACGACAATTTTGTTCTGTAAGGGCTCCAACCGGACAAGCTATTACGCATTGACCGCAAAATACACAAATACTGTCCTCTAAAGGCATTAAATCCGCCGGACCGACAACCGCTTCAAAACCACGTCCCACACCGGAAAGAACTCCAACGCTTTGAACGTCAGTACAAGCTGTTTCACAACGACGGCACATGATACATTTATCAAGGTCACGAACGATAGCGTCACATGAAAGATCAAGTTTATATTCGGACATTTTACCTTCATAAAGAACGTGATGCAAATCCATTTCACTCGCAAGGCGCTGCAATTCGCAGTCACCGTTCTTTTCGCAAGTCAAACAATCTTTAGGATGATCCGAAAGGATCAGGTCCAATATTGAACGGCGGGCATTGATAGCGCGAAGCGTATTGGTTTTTACAACCATGCCTTCAGTTACCGGCGTACAGCACGACGGAGCCAGATTGTTGCGTCCTTCGACTTCAACTACGCATATACGGCAGGAGCCGATACGATGTTCAAATTAAAAGCAATCAAGTTCAAAATTACATAAAGTAGGAATCTTGATTCCAATCTTCCGGGCGGCAGCAAGTATAGTCGCGTTTTTCTTGACCTTTACCGGCATATTATTAATAGTTAGATTTACCATAATTAAAAATTCTCCTGTGGGGTATTATATTTTGTCAATAGCATGGAATTTACAAGCTTGATAACAAACACCACACTTAATACATTTTTCCTGATCAATAATGTGAAGTTCCTTGCGTTCGCCTGAAATACAGGAAACCGGACAATTTCTGGCACATAGCGTACAACCCACACAATTATCATTAATTTTATAAGTAATGAGTTTTGTACAAACGCCGGACGGACAAGTTTTGTCCTCAATGTGCGCTTTATACTCATCCTCGAAATTAGCCAGCGTTGAAAGAACCGGATTTGGAGAAGTTTGTCCAAGTCCGCACAAAGCTGTATCCTTAATAGCGTATGCCAGGTTTTTAAGCTTAGTAATGGTATCCATAGTGGCTTTGCCTTCGCAAATGCGTTCGAGCATTTCATGAAGGCGGGTATTGCCGATACGGCAAGGCGTACATTTACCACAAGATTCATCAAGTGTAAAGTCAAGGAAAAATTTAGCTATATTAACCATACAGTCGTCTTCGTCCATAACGATCATTCCACCGGAACCCATCATTGAACCAATCGCGACCAGAGTGTCGTAATCAATAGCAGTCTCTAAACGATCAGCTTTCAGACAGCCGCCTGAAGGTCCACCGGTTTGAACCGCTTTGAATTCTTTACCGTCCCTGATGCCGCCGCCAAGTTCAAAAATAATGTCACGCAGACTTGTTCCCATAGGAACCTCGACAAGACCGACATTTTCAACTTTACCGGCGAGAGCGAAAACTTTAGTACCGGGAGATTTTTCAGTCCCGATAGAGCGGAACCACTTGGCTCCTCCACGGATAATCGCGGGAATATTGGCATAAGTTTCAACATTGTTAACGATAGTCGGCTTG
>DAOWBJ010000063.1 GCA_030634125.1 Victivallales bacterium | reverse complement strand
TTAACCGGCTCCGCCGGGACTTTTTCCCTGAGCCGCCAGGCTCTTTGGACTGCGGCGGTCCTCCGCCGCTTTTAAATTTCACGCCACAAACTAACACTCGCAAATTTTAAAGCGCAACATGGGTTGCGCACTCCAAAGATGCTTCGCATCAATTTTTAATTTTCACACTGACAACTTCAAAATAACAAATTCCTATACGATTAAATTAATTGTCTGAATTTCCCAGGGGACAGCTTGGTTTGCTTTTTGAAGGCTTTGGAAAAATGATATACGTCGGAATAACCTAAGTCTTCGGAGATTTGCTTTATTGGATGGTCGGAATATTGGAGCAATTTTATTGCGGCGTTTATTCGCAGGCGGTTGCGCATTTCCAGCGGTGGCTCGCCATAGACTTTTTTGAATTCCCGGCAGAAATGCTCTGGCGACATGCCGACAATTACGGCTAAGTCCTTTAAGGATAGTTTATCATTTAATTTTTGCTCAATATGACTGCGGGTTTTTTGAAGCTTGGATTCAATATGCTGTTTTGATGATTCATCAGCTTTCGGATCAAATACTTTTTGAAACAACAACTCAAAGATATATACTAATCTCTGATACACAGGAAATGAACTCGCTGAATCATATTCTGATAATTTTTTGCTCAGTTCAAAACAAAATTCTTCCAGTTGAACTGCTGAAGCTGCATCCAACTTTATGAGCATTTTCTCTGATTTGATTGCATTGCCATAGTATTTGCTGAATAAATCCGCAAAAGGAATCACTAATTTTTGTCCTTGAGCAACAAGGCTGAAGGTTATCTCATGATAAACTGATTCTCGTGGTAGCATAGGAGTAAAACAATGCGGTATTCCCGGCGAAACAAGCACTAGGGTATCCGAGTGGGATTGTCGCTGTTTGCCGTCAAGTTTAAAGATATTGTCTCCTGCCCTGTAGAGAACTATATGAAAAACATCATGACTATGTTCAGGTGGGTTTTGCATCGAAATTGCATTTTCATAAAGATGAAAAGTTTCCAACTGTAATCTATACAGCATCCCCTGATGCTCCACAGCTAAAAGCTGCGGATGCAGTTCTTTCGGCGGCGACTCCGGGAAATACCCTATATTTACATTTTTCATCAATATTTCACAAACTTTTATCAATTTTTAACATTTCAAAAACACAAAACAACTATTATTATAATAATATAGCACAAAAGCAATATTTAATCAACACAGGTAATAATATGAATTCACGCGAAATATTTATGGCGAATCTGGAACGGAGCGGCGCACCGCGTCCTGGACTAACTTTTAAAGATGGAAAGATAAATGATACAGTCGGCAGCAGCCCCGGCGCACCTGAAGCTTATGAAGCTAAAAAATGGATAGAGGGCGAAGTTGAGTATTACAATGACATCTGGGGAAATCTCTGGAGCCGCATGAAAGACGGCTGTAACGCGGGTGAAATTATTGATGCCGCTATTAAAGACTGGAGCGACCTTGACTCTTGGCAACCGCCAATTTTTGAGCTGGAACAGTGCGAAACTAATTACCGCAAAGGTTTTGAAACTCAGCCTGACAAGTTCAGAATAGCATCTATTTCAGGTTGGGTATTCGCTTCCTCTCGTTATTTACGCAAAATGGAAATCTATCTTATGGATTTGGCTCTCTATCCCGAGGAAATCAAGCGTTTACACGAGCTTGTCGCCGGGGTTTTCAGACTCCAGATAGAAGCCGCCGGCAAGGCGGGAGCCGACGCGATCATGTTTTGTGAGGATATGGGAACGCAGAATGGTTTGCTGATGAGTCCCGGGATGTGGCAGGACAATTTCGGCAAATTGTATAATGAACTTTTCGATTTTGCCCATAGTTTTGGAATGAAAGTTATAATGCATTCATGTGGCAAAAATGATGAAATCATCGAGCCTTTACTGAAAGCCGGAGTAAATTGTCTTCAGTTTGACCAGCCGGATGTATACGATTATAAATGGCTAAAAGCCATGCTGGACAAATATAATGCCGCCTTATGGTCTCCCATCGATATTCAAAAAGTATTGCCAACTGGCGATAAAAGACTGATTTACGATGCCGCCGACCGCATGCTTGAAACATTCGGAGGAGGTTTAATTTTCGGGCAATACGCCGACCTGCCAGGAATAGGTGTCAAAGAAAAATGGAACCGCTGGGGTTACGAGCGCATACTTGAGCTTTCAGGTTTATAATATTCACATAATTCGTAATTATTTTTCTAGAATTTTCTGGTATACCTGCTTGCTGTTTTCTGCTATTCTTTGATGGAACATGCCGGATAATTCGTCATGGATTTCCTCTGAGATTTCCATGTTTTCCAGTAATTCGTCAATGACTGTCAATTCGTTGGAATATACCATTTCCTGTAATGTCGTTGCGCTTATCGTCGCTAATAATTCGACGTTATTTGCTCTGAATATTTTTACCCGTTTTAGTATTTTTTCCATATTGCCTTCATAAAAATCATCGCAAAGCTTGATGCCTTCATGATAATCCTTGAAAAAATCATCTTTCTTCAGTTCGGTAAGCCTTTTGCGCGCGGCAATGATTCCAATAGCAAGAGTACAGTAACTTAAATATTCCTCGTTCAGAAGATAAGCCTTATATTTCCTGCCAAAACTCCAATGCTTAATTTTTTCTACTATTTTTCTTACTGGATTCTTCTGGAATGAACCATAGGCGTCCGGGGGCGGTAATTCATTGCTGTTAATTATGGTTTCCAATTGCTGATCCATACAAAAATCTAAACCGCGAAAAAGGTTCTCATGAATAAATCCCGATTCAAAAAGTTCTCTCAATGAATTACGTTCGACCCGCAAAGCCTGCGTCCAGATAGAGCGCCGCAGCGCATGTTTTTCCTCATCTTTGTTCTTTACAATATTATGAAGCTTGAGGCTCTGATCCTCTATTTTTTTCTGATATTTATCTCCTAACTGCCCGACTATGTCAGCTGGAAAATCCCAGGTGGATGCTAATTCCTTGAGTTTTTTCATTCCATGTTTATAAGTCAGCAGTAAAGCATGGTTTTTTGAAAAACGTTTGAATAAAGACGCCCGGTCAAGCTTAAACACACTAAGCAGCTTGCTGATAGTTCCGCCCTGAACAAGAAGAGTGAAAATCACCACGCCGAGAGTTATCTGAATAATTAACAGACGATGCGGAAGGTTTTCCGGCAAACTGAATACCAGAGCCAGAGGTACCGCCCCGCGAAGCCCCCCCCAGAACATCAATACTTGATATTTCCAGTCTATTTTTTTATTCTTGTCGCGCAGACCTATAAGCGGACAAATACCGAAAACAATTACCGCCCGCGATACCTGAATAGCAATAATCCCCCAGATAATGCACTTCAAAATCGAAAAGTCGCGTATTTGTGTGCTGAAAAGATAAAATTTTTCCGTAAATCCCAGCAGTATAAAGATATAACTGTTAGCGATAAAAGAAACAAATTTCCAAAACTGCTTGAGGTAATTTTTGGTCTTTGCGGTAAAACGACTGGAACTATAATGGCTGATGACCATCCCCGCCCCCAGACAGGCCATCACACCGGATACCTCCAAAACTCTTTCCGCGAAAATAAACGCGGTATACGCGACAATAGCGGACAAGGCGGTTTCCACCATCGGGTCATCCTTTATGAAAAGAAGAATCTGAGCCATGATATATCCGGTCGCCGCACCGACAAACAGTCCGCCAAAAAATATAAACACGAAATCATAAGCCGCCGTGCCGAGCGTAAATATTGAAAGCGCAGTTCCGGCAAGCACTACTTTTTGCATCAGAGTAAACATTACAATCGCTGTCGCGTCATTGAAAATACTTTCGCCGTCCACCAGCATTCGCAGTCGTTTGGGGGCTCCGACTATTTCAAATAAAGAAATCACCGCTACCGGGTCAGTCGCGGAGATAAGCGCGCCGAACAATAAAGAACCAGCCAGATCCAGCGGGGTAAGATAATACATTATAAAACTGGTAATAAGAGTCGAAACAACCAGTCCGGGACCGGCTAAGAGAAAAGTTGCATTTAAATTTTTAAAAAGCAGTTTTGAATCAATATTGATGGCCGCGGAAAATATCAGGCTCGGCAAAAGCGCAAACATTATAAGGTCATAATTCAGACGCAAATGCCGGAATTGCTGAAATGCGGGGATTGCGCCGCAAACATTATAAAATACGATACCGACAAACACCAAACCAATAGTATAAGGAATTTTTAAGCGTTTAAAAACAACAGCGGAAAGCGTTGCCACAAAAAGTAAAACTACAGACGCAATGATCATTTCAGGCATACTCAAATTCATATTATCGCACCTCAGTTTTAAGGGTTAAGTTTTAAGGGTTAAGGGCGAAAAAATGCAGTGCAAGCATTTACATCCACACTCCCCGAGACAGGGGCGGCTGCTATTAAAACTTTGACTAACATTTAAGAAATAAAAAGAATGTTATTGTAAAATATAATTCATAATTGAAATTTGACAAGCCCCTGAAATCAATTATATTAAAGAAATCATGACAGACTATAGAAGAAAGTCTGTCATGTTCGGCATCCAATTTAAAGATGATATGTAGAAACTAAATAATAACTTGTTATGTGTAAGAAAGAACCAATAGATAATAGATACAGGGGAAAAAGTCTAAATGAATAAAAACTCAAAACAAATGCTTACTGGCAAGTCGTTCGAATATGCCATTTTAAGAGAGTTTAAAGAAAAGTTAGAAAGAAAAACTAATGTTAAAGTAATAGAAAATAATTCTTTCAAGATTGCTAAAGGGTGTTTTGAAACTTTTGATGATATCGAACAAAGTAAATATCTTCTCACGGCAAGTTTTGCTGTAAATTTTTTAACTGATATAGAGCCAAGGCTTTCTAATGGATTCGATGAAAAGGATATATTAGAGTTAGAAATATTAAGTGATGATAAAGGTAAACACGGAGATGTTAGAGATGTTTTAGCAATTAGATTACTTCAAAAATGGGAAATAGGAGTTTCTGCAAAAAACAATCATAAGGCTGTAAAACATTCAAGACTTTCAAACACAATTGACTTTGGAGAAAAATGGATAGGTATAAAATCCTCTCAAAACTATTTTAATGAAATAAAACCTGTTTTTGATTCTTTGAATCAAATGAAAATAAAAAGTGGTGGCAAGAAAACTTGGCAATCACTAGGTGATTATCATGAAACTGTTTATGTTCCTGTTTTAAATGCTCTTATAAAAGAATTAGATAATATATATCAATCAAATCCAAATAAAGTTGCAAATCAATTAGTTGAATATTTAGTTGGAAATCAAGATTTTTATAAAGTTATTAAAGGGAATAGTAAAGTTGAAATTCAAGCATATAATTTGCATGGAACATTAAATTTACCTTTTAAAAATGTTCTTCCCAAATTTAATACGCCACAAGTGGCTCTTCCTAGTAAAATAATAGATATATCATATAAAGAAAATTCTAAAACAACAATAATCGTTACTTTAAATAATAATTGGATACTTTCTTTTAGAATTCATAATGCTAGTTCTAGAATTGAACCTTCATTAAAATTTGATATAAATTTATTGAGTGCCCCTAAATCATTATTTACAAATAAATTATCTATAAAATAAGGGGTAGTGAATGAATATTATATCTCTATTTACAGGTGCGGGTGGTCTTGATAAAGGGTTTGAAGCAACAGGCTTTAATACGATATGGGCAAATGAATATGATAAGGATATTTGGGAAACTTTTGAAAAAAATTTCCCAAACACAAAGTTAGATAGACGATCTATTCGAGACGTTTTATCTGATGACATACCTGCATGTGATGGTATAATTGGTGGTCCTCCATGCCAAAGTTGGAGTGAAGCTGGGGCATTGAGAGGAATAGAAGACAAAAGAGGGCAATTATTTTTTGAATATATTAGAATTTTAAGGGACAAGAAGCCAAAGTTTTTTTTAGCTGAAAATGTTTCAGGAATGTTGGCCTCACGTCATTCTAAGGCAATAGAAAACATAAAAGAGTTGTTCGCAGATAGTGGGTATAACTTATCTTTCACTCTTCTAAATGCAGTTGACTATGGAGTGCCTCAAGACAGAAAACGAGTGTTTTTTATTGGTATCAGAAACGATTTGAACTTTACTTTTGAATTCCCTGGTTCATTAAAGCAAAAACTAGTATTGCAAGACCGTATTTATGATATTCAAGATACTGCACTGCCTGCAAAGGAAAAACAAAAAACAAATGGTGATAAGTGTGTTTTACCAAATCATGAATATATGATTGGTGGATTTTCAACTATTTATATGTCTAGAAATAGAGTTAGAAGTTGGGATGAACCATCTTTTACAATCCAAGCTGGCGGAAGACATGCACCAATTCATCCACAAGCACCAAAAATGAAATTTATAGAGCAAAATAAGAGAATATTTGTCCCAGGAAAAGAAAGTTTATATCGCAGGTTAAGTATTCGAGAATGTGCAAGGATTCAAACTTTTCCAGATGAATATATTTTCTATTATAAAAATTTAATGGCTGGCTATAAAATGGTCGGCAATGCTGTCCCTTGCAACTTAGCTTATTCTCTAGCAAAAGCAATTAAATTACAAATACAGGAAAAAAAAACATAACAAAACGTTGCACATGGACATGCTTTCCGCTCCGCTTCAAGCATGCTCGTGAACTTAACGTTATTCACAAGAAATCACAAAATATATTCAAGAGAAATTTAATATGGCAAGAGAATTTCATGAGAGGTCAAACGTTTCAGTTTATTTCACTCTTGCCGATTTTATTTTTTTATAAACCAGAGCTCCCAGATAACAAAGTCCGGCAACAACTACAATTGTAGGTCCGCTGGGCATAGCTATTTTATAACTTACCGCCAGCCCCGTGCTCGTAAAAGCTACGCTCAACAGTACTGATAAAAGCATCATCGACCACAAACGCTTAGTGAATTGCCCCGCAACCGCCGCCGGAAGCGTCAACATCGCTATCACCATGATAATTCCAACAACATTCACCATCAAAACGATTGTTAACGCGGTCATTATCAGGAGCGTAAAGTAAATAAATTTAACCCGCACCCCGCGCAGTTCAGAAAAATGCGAATCAAAACACACCCCTAAAATACTGTTGAACAACAAAATCGCCGGCACAATAATTACAATATCCAAAATCAAAGTTATATAAATATCATCCCGCGATATTAGTAAAATGTTACCAAATAAATAACTATGCAAATCCACTTCCCCGGGGGTTTTGGCAATAAAGAGCAAACCTATCGCCATACCAATAGCCCAGATCGCGCCGATAATCGTATCTTCGCGCTGCCTGGCGTAAATACTGACAAAACCTATCACCAGAGCCGCGAGAATCGCCGCGGCAATCGCCCCGAGTATCGGATGACACCAGGCTAAATTATACTCAACTTTGAAATACATTGCCGCGCCGATGCCGCCAAGTACACAATGAGCAATCGCTCCGGCAATCGAGGTGATCCGGCGTGTTACCACAAAAGTTCCAATAATGCCGAACGCGACACTGGCAAGTAAACCAACAATAAAGGCATAGCGCAGGAAAGGTAAACTGCTGTTGAATATTTCATTCCATAATTCAAGCATGATTACAAGCTCCGTGATCGTGTTCATGGTCGCAGCGGTAATCGTGCCTGATTAAATTAACATCATAACCATACATATCGGTAATCATATTGCCGTCAAGCGCATTGGTAGGATGCACCTGCACCCCTCGATTAACACAAATCACACTGTTTATTTTGTCTGAGACAAAACCTAAATCATGCGATACCGTCAAAATAGACATGCGCTGATTCAATTTGTATAAAATCTCGTAGAATTGCTCCTGTATTCCGGGATCAATATTCGCGGTAGGCTCATCCAATAGTAAAAGTTTAGGATTACAAGTCAAAGCCCGCGCGATCAAAACACGCTGCCGCTGTCCGCCTGAAAGCTCGGAAAATTGACGTTTGACCAGATGCTCAACCGACATTTCTGACATCGCTTCCATTGCTACTTCGCGGTCTTTTTTAGAATAACG
>DAOWBJ010000030.1 GCA_030634125.1 Victivallales bacterium | reverse complement strand
TCTTGCTAAGGAAATTCGGCAAAGCCTCTTCCTTTATATGCCAGTTTGTCAATTTAAAAGCCGGATTAATAAAATAACACCGTATCTCTATTTGACAATTTATATGACAATCAAAGGGGAATAATTTGCGAAATCACAATATAGATCAATTGCTTTTGGGAAACTTTATTGTTTAACAGCGCAAGTTTTTCTATCACTTTTTGTGTTTGTGGATTTATTTTTTGAGGAGAGTTTGCTCTTTGTCCCAGCCATGACGTTCAAGCATACGGTAGATGGTTGACAAAGGCACATCACGGGCAACGACTTTTTCATAAGCCTTTTTGATGCTTGAAACAATATGCTTATTGTTTCTTCCTGTTCGCTCTAAAAAGGGTTTCAATAACTTGTGTTCTTGAGCAACCGATAGGTTTTCATGAAGTCGTCCGCCATGTGTTTTACTTTTAAAAATAGAAGCACCCTCTTTAAAAAAACGTGCGTGTATTTTCCAGATACTGGCAGTATGCAAACCGATAATTTTCCCAATTTCTACGGCTCTTAATCCTTGCTCCATACGCAATAAAACAGCTTGAACGCGTTGTTCCTCCTCCCTGTTGGTAGCAGATTTTAACGCCTGTTTAACCTTATGCTTTTGTTCCTCTGTAAATTGTTGTCGTGGTCGCATATCTCTCCCATGATTTTACAGAAATATACTTTACAATCCTTAAGGTTACAAATCATTTATTCGATTGAGTTATTTTAATAATTCTTTCAATGGGGTTATATCTTTTAAAGAATTGAACATAAAATCAATAATTTTAGAAATATTATCAAACGCTTTACTGTCATTCTGTCTACTATTGAAAACTATTTTCTGGAGCTTTTTCTTGGTAACTTTTTTAATACGAATTAACCCAGTATCTCGCTCTTTTTCCATAACTTATAAGAGAAACTTCTTTTTATAAAGATTTGCTTTTGTTAACAAGTCAACTGGTAAATTGGTTAACCAAACGAAACATTTATAAAGATTATATATCTAATATTATTAACTGGTTAACAAGTTAATTGGTTAATCAAAATAAAATGAAACAAATATTGAAACTGGAGAATTTAGAATGAAAAACAAATTAAATAAAATTATCCTTTGTAGGAGAGCTTACTAAAATGCCAAATTGGTGTTGGGGCTATGTGAAAGTCACGGGAACTCCAAAGAATGTAAAGGATTTTTGCAAGTTGTTCATATTTGATGAGGGTGTTGAGAATGAGCCTAAACAATACTTCGCTAGAAGCTTTATGAATTGTAGTTTAAGGGACTTTTTTAAAGAACAAGAAGATAATTTCAAAATTGGTATTGCTGAATTTTCAGTAGATTTTGCCTGGAGTGCTCATAGTTGTCTTATTGACGGATATCCAAATAAAAACAATAAAATAAATCCTATTCTAATGGACATGTGCAAGAAATATAAGGTTGATGTAGAAATTAACACTGAAGAAGGTGGTTTTGGGTTTAGTGAAGAAATAATCTGTAACTATGACGGAGAACTATTTGAAGAATGTTTTGATTTCATTACCTACAAATGTAAAAAATGTGGATATGAGGAAGGTTTTGCATATAATGAAAATGAGTGTGATATGGAGTGTTGTGAGTGTGATGGCTCACTTGGCTGGAGGAAAATAAAATGAAACAAATATTTAAATTGCACGACCAAGCTGTTTCAAAGAAAAAGGTTCGTAAGGCAAAAGATGTTTTTGACAATATAAAAGAAATAGATATTGATTATGACCAAGAAAACTTTTTAGTTTTTTTCCTAGATGTAAGATGTAAGTTGTTGAAATGCGAAGTCTTATTTAAGGGTGCAATCAATGAGTGCATAATAGACCCTAAAATAATTTTTAAAACTGCACTTTTGAGTAAAGCAACTGCAATGATAGTGGCACATAATCACCCAAGTGATGGTTTAGAGCCTTCACTAGCAGATATAGAGACTCTAGGAGAATTAAAAAAAGCAGGAAGGTTTTTAGATATTAATATATTAGATAGTGTTATATTTAACCAAAAAGAATATTATAGTATGGCAGAGGGAGGGGATTTATAATGAGACATGTAAACAAAATTTCTTCAAGAATATTATATTACTTCTGCCATAATTTAATTTGTCTAATACTGATTTGACAAATATATAAGTTAACATTTAGATAATTGACAGCAACATCAAAAACCCAATAGAAACAAAAGTTTGTTTATAAATTAAAAATGCCTTTGCTGTTTATTATACTCATCCAAAATCATTAATTACTTCAATAAAAACTGTGTTCGTCGAAATCCGTTTCGGCTCTTTAAAACACATTATTTTGCTAACGCTTCGGCATAACAAAATACCACAAAAATTGAAGAATTAATTTGTAAGCAAAATTTGCTTTTCATCGAAATATGATTCGTCTGTAAATGATGAAAGACAAATAAAATATCAAATCTCATACACAATATCTTTATAGTCGGAGCTTTCATCAAAAAAGCGCTAAAAATAATGTATTTCACCCGCAAAACATTATTTCTAATGCCAAAACAGCTTAGAATTCATCACTCAACCCACGCAACTCGCTATGTATTAGAAGTTTACGCAAAACAGAGTTTTATAAAAACACCGCCGCCATATTTATTTCTAATCATTTTCCCTTTTAATAACCCTTAGAAAAAACCCTAAAACAGGGTGGTAATCATCATTTTAAACAATCATCAGGAGGAAATCAAAATGAAATATAATTAGTAGAAATATTGACAAAACTGGATGCTTATAACAATAACTTTTTTGAAAAAATAAGTAGAGGTAAAATATGATAATTGATATTGACAGAATGTTTTTTGAAATGAAAAATACAATGAAATGCAATTTTAGCGGAACTCCTAAACAAAGGTATAAGCAAGCTAAAAAATTGTTCCTGAAATCTGTCGCCGAAGCAATAGAAGAAAATAAAGAAGGCTTGATAAAAGAGCTTGAAACAAAATAATGTTAACCAATAGGACAATGCAAATGAAACTCATAACCGAAGAATTCCTCGAAACTATGAAGCCATATCCGTACTATTCTCAGAGCGAAATAAAAGATCCGTTCATACCTGTAAAGTTTTTCAATCCAGTCGGTTCACAAAGCTGGTTCATTTATGAATATGACCCGGAAACGAAAATAGCATTTTGCTATGTGACGGGTATGGGATTTGACGAATTAGGCACGGTAAGCCTTGAAGAAATGGAAGCTATAAAACTTCCGTTTGGATTGACTATCGAACGTGATCTTTATTTCAAACCCTGCAAGCTTTCCGAATGTTCAACATTCAAACCATGCAAATAGGAGATATTATCATGAGCTTAGTTTATGAAAAAATCACCAACATCATTATCGACAAACTCGAACAGGGAATCGTCCCTTGGCATCAACCTTGGACTTCAGCATGGCCGTCACGCAATTTGATCTCGCAAAAGCCGTATCGTGGAATCAACCTGCTGTTACTTTCCGACCAGAAATACGAATTGCCATATTTCCTAACATTCAAACAAGTTAAACGTCTGAATGGTTCGGTCATAAAAGACGAAAAAGCTCATTTGGTTGTTTTTTACAAATGGCTGGAGAGAAAAGATGATGACGGCAATGTTGTCAGGAATGCAGAAGGCAAAGCTGTGCTTGTTCCAATGCTCAAGCTTTACTATGTTTTCAATGTTGGCCAGTGCAAAGATATTGCTTCCAAACACATTCCGTGGCAAATAAGCCGTGAATTCAATCCGATTAAAGAAGCGGAACATATTACATTTGGAATGCCGGATCGACCCGAAATCATTTATAACAGCAATCGGGCATGTTACATTCCGCGTGAAGACAAAATCAATATGCCTGCAAGAAATTCGTTCAAATCTAACGAGGAGCTGTATTCAACCTTGTTTCATGAACTTTGTCACTCGACAGGACACGTCTCCAGGTTGAACCGCAAAGGTGTTACTCGAGCGGCGGCTTTCGGTTCCAAAGTTTATTCGCAGGAAGAATTGATTGCGGAAATGGGTTCGGCATTTCTCTGTGGTGAATCAGGAATTGAAAACCGTACCATTGACAACTCGGCGGCGTACATCCGAGGCTGGCTTTCAAAGCTGAAAGACGATAAACGACTACTTGTTTTTGCCGCCGGAGCCGCTCAAAAAGCTTGTGATTTCATTATTGGCAGACGACAAGTGGAGACAGACAATGGAAGCGGCAATTGATTATATTGAAGAAATAGAACTGGAGATGCTGGATTTTCCTGAATGGCTTCAATGTCCATATTGCGGAGATGAAGGTACTCGTCAGAGTTTAGCAAATTCCGGGCATAGCTGTTGCCGGGAATTTTTGAGCGAATTAGACTAAGGAGATTAAGGCATTATGAAAAGTATTTATGTAAATTGGAGTGATGAGAATATTCATCAAATCTGGGATTTCATTGGCTCGTCAATTCTGTACAATAGAGAAGTTAAGAAATTATCGAAGTGTCCACATGGCAATGCCACAGAAGGATATTGTGATAAATGCGAATGCTATCCCGAAGACAAAGAACAGGACAACATGCCATCAATGAACTTTGCTTATCCGCTTTTTTGTGAACCGGGTGAGGAAAAAATTATCAAGGTATGCGAGGAAACTGCCTGTACTGTTGTCTATAATTCGCAAGATGATAATTATTATCTAACATTGACAGGCGGTGGAATGGATATGTCGCAGAGTATTGCATTGGCATATATTATCGCCGACGGCTGTATAGATTGGGATTTTCTCGATGAGATTTATCTCACCGGTGCGTTCAGTGTTTCCGAGGAAGATTTTCAGATCATTCTGAAAGAACTGGAACGGCAGTTTACCATCAGTATCAGCAATCAAACCCAAAAACTCAAGGAGGTGCAGGACAAATTAATACAGCACTCAAAATAAGAAATCATAACAAAAAAATGGAGAAATTTATCATGGCAAATATATGTGATTTGCAAATTAATTTGACCTTTGAAAATGATGAAGACGCAAAAGCGTTTGAGACATTTTTCAGGGAGGAAATAGCTGAAGCAACTAAAAATAATATTGGAATATATATCGGCTCTGAACGTTATTTGTTTGACGTCGATTTGGATTCTGTTATAGAAACCGAAGCTGTTATATTCGGAAATGTAAAATGGGCGTTGAACGGGGAGGAAGCGGAAAAGTTCATTCGTTTTATAAACGACTGCCGCAAACTCGTCAGGGCAACTATTTCATATGAAGAATCCGGTTGTTGTATTTTCGGTAAATATGTTTATGGAAAATCCGTTTTGCAGGATACCTATGTCCCGTACGATCATGCGATATGGAGCAAAGACGGAATCTTTGAAGCTATCGACTCTTCTTATGAAGAGCTTGATCAGGCGATGGATGATGACGGAATAACAAACCAAATAGCAACAATATAAGAACTAATAATTAAAATTATGCAGGTATAAATCAAGACGCACAAGGCGTCCTTTTTTTTGCCTGTAAACCAAAAGGAACAAAGTAAAATGAAGACTATCAAAGTTAACGAAATTAAATGTGAATTCGACCGTAAAACAACAGAAAAAGAAGTTCAGGCAAGAGCTGAAAGTATTATTGGCATCGGACTGATTCATTCCGTAAAAATCCAGCCTATTGAAGATGAAACATTCAAATATCAGGTGGTTGCCGGCAGAAAAAGTTTTGTTGCATTGACAAAAATTATCGGCAAAACTGAATTGGAAATCCCAGGTGAAGTTTCACTTATCGAGGGCGATGCAGACATTATCGCTTTCGCTGAAAATGATGAGCGGACAAATCTTTCCCTAGCCGAACAGGTTGAAAAACTTTCAGGCTTGTCAGAAAATTTTGGTATCGCTGAATTGGCTTCGCATTTAAGTCATGCCCCACAATGGATTGCCGCAAGAATCAGACTTAAGGAATTATCTGAATCATGGCATCGGGCTATGAAAGAAAAGAGATTCGAGCAGTTTGTTATCGGGCATTACGAAGCGGTCGCAAAATATCCTCAGGAAATACAGGAGGATATTTTCAACTATTGCACAAGCTGGAGATTTGACGAAGATATATCTTTGGCTAAATTCGCTAAGGAACTTGAAGAAAATTTCACGTTCCAGATAAAAAACGCTCCCTGGAATACGGACGGCAGTTATCAGGGATGCGGAGAATGCCCAGCTTGTATCGACAGATTGAATGGCGGTTTCCTATTTGAGGAAATGAATGATTCCGATAAAGCAATTTGTCAAAATCGCCAATTCTATCTCAACAAACTCAACGAGTTTATTGCCAGGAAAGTTGAGGAAATAAGAAAATCAGAACCGGAAGTTTTGTTAATTTCACAGGACAACTCTTATCCTGAAGGTTTCCCGATTGATGAAGAAGAAATCTATCCTGACTGGGCATGGCAGAAAACAACGAAAAAAGAAGGCGGACAAAAAGCTCTAGTTGTAAACGGACCACTCACCGGAAAAATTATCTTTGTCAGTATTGCTGAAGCTTACAACAATCTGCAAAATGAAGATGGAGTTCAGGGGGAAGAAGAACAGCCACAGAAAAAGGTCAGCACACTTGCGGAACGAAAAGAGCGCAAGCACCGCCAAAGACAACGGCACGCCATATCTTCGCTAATGGATTATGTCAAGGCTATGGAATATGAAATTCCTGAACGTGATACCATATTCAAATTCATTGCGTGTTTGGGGGTTAATTCAATCTTCAGTTATTCCTATGACGAGGAACATCAGGATGTTGGAACAGGAGGGATTGTTGCTTATGACACCGTTTCTGAGCATTCAGAACTTGACAAAGCTGTCTGGGGAAAGTTGATAATCAATATGATCAGCGACCTCAAACAAGGTCAATCTGGTCCAGTAGAGGCACATTGGCAGGAAGCTGAAATCATTAGCCGGATTATCGGTTTTGACCTAAAGAAGGCTTTGGGGGTTGCGGTAGAAACTTTGCCTGATCCAAAAGCGTGGGAGAAGCTTGAGAAACAGGAAAAACTTTTGAAAGAAGCCAAGCATTAGGAGGAATAAGCCACTTGAGCTTTGTCATTCCACGGGACATGAATCGCGGGTAAATCGTAAAGGAGTAAAAAGCCTGTGACTTTATACTCGACAGACAAAAGAAATCACCAGTAACGCTATAATCAAAAATAAAGGAATAATTATTATGAATAATATAGTCAATGAATTAACGCAGTTAAAAACCGTAGAATTCGATGCAGGCATGGTATTCAGTGGCAAAGAATCAGGTCGTAAAATAACAGGATATGAAAAATCATTATCATTTACCCCGAAAGAAGATAAGAACTATATATTCCATAACTCGAGCCGAGATGTCGTCGTGTGGTTTATGAATCCATCAGATCCTCTGTATCTGTTTGGCCCTACTGGCAGTGGAAAAACAAGTTTGGTCAAGCAACTTGCTTCCAAATTGAATTATCCGGTATTTGAAATCACTGGTCATTCGCGTTTGGAATATCCAGATATGATCGGACATCTTTCGGTAGAAAACGGAAATATGAAGTTTCAGTATGGTCCTCTAGCTTTGGCAATGAAGTTTGGAGGCCTATTTTTGCTGAATGAAATCGACCTGCTTGACCCAGCAACCGCAGCCGGGCTCAATACCATTCTTGACGGATCACCTTTGTGCGTTCCTGAAAACAATGGGGAGTTGATAAATCCACATCCTAACTTCAGGTTTGCGGCAACAGCTAATACCAACGGAGCAAGCGATGAAACGGGATTATATCAGGGAACGCTACGGCAGAATTTGGCCTTCCTCGACCGCTTCTGGCTGTGCGAAGTGGGATATCCTGATGCAAAAGCTGAAGAGCAATTGCTTGAGCTTGCATATCCAGCATTACCTGCAACTATCCGTACAAAAATGGTTGCATTTGCAGGTGAAGTTAGGAAGTTGTTCATGGGGGATGAAGATTCATCTGACAATATGGACAACAGAATTGAAGTAACATTCTCAACTCGCACGCTGCTTCGCTGGGCAGACCTGACTTTGCGGTTCCAACCTCTCGTGACCCAAGGAATAAGGCCGCTTAATTATGCCCTTGACCGTGCTCTCGGATATCGAGCTACTCGAGAAAGTCGTGCAGTACTGCATGAACTCGTACAAAGAATCTTCCCTGAAACTAATAATTCAAAATAGGAATAAACTATTATGAAACTGAAAACAGAACCACAAGTATTGAAATGCATGCTCGCAGTTAACCTAAACGTTAACATTTGGTCAGCTAAACGTAAATTGAATCCTGATGACTTTGTTCATTCGGAACTGCCTCCGGAAAGTCTGGCGTCACTCGGTAACAAAAGAATATGTGACCCAGCGACATTAAGAATATTCACCACACTGAAAGCTCGCGCGGTAAATGTACTGGATAAAAGCGGTGTGCGCTTCCTTGGAGGCTGGGCTATCCCTGAAGCTAAGGCAGCAAGAAAGATGTCCTTGAAGTCGGGCTACAATCCGAGGTTAACAATCTGGGTTGTACCTTATTCGATGAAGTTGCAAAAACTGCAAGAGAAGCGTTTAATAGGAGCTTTATGAGTAAATCTATGATTACTCGCAAGGCTTTGTCGCCACTGAAAAACATACAGCAAAAACTGCATGATCTGAGTTTTATTGAACCTCGGGTCGCTCCAGTCTCTTCACTGATACAATCCGCCTTGGATAAAATTCCTAGTAAAGGCGCAATCAGCGGAACCAGCCTTTTGATGCTGAATGGACTGTTGACACTGTTGAACGATACTGCAGCATTGACAAATTATGCTCAGGAAATAATCGACGGGCGTAGTAACGACAGTGTGTTGGACGGGTTAATAAGTGGCGACAAACCTAAAAAGGAAACTAAATCCAAGAAGTCTTCGCCTCAAGTCAGTAATCAGCTTGAAAGTTTAGGTCTCTGGTAGTCGAATCTTCGGCTTCGTTAATGCCGCTCCTTAGCTACGCTGGGAGCGGAGAAATCAAAAATAAAAGGAAATTATTATTATGAATAAAATAACAGAACTCAATAAAGCTTTGCCAATGGTGGCAAGCGTGTTAGGCAAAAAATATGGCGTACAGGTAGAAATTGGAGGAAATACTGCCTGTACGGATGGAAAGGTTATTCGTCTGCCGACGCTCCCCCTGGAATCAGACAACGTTTTGATAAATATGGTTCGCGGATTTTTGGACCATGAAAGCGCCCATATTCGGGAGACTGACTTTGATGTTTTACAGGATAAAGACCTCACGCCTTTAATCAAGAATATCTGGAATATTTTTGAAGACTGGCGAGTAGAGAATGCCCTTGCAAAACGTTTTCCGGGATGTCGGACAAATCTTCAATGGCTCATCGAATATGAATTCACGAAACGGATGAAAAAGCCAAAAAATCCAGCTATGCAGATATTAAGTTATCTGTTATTAGTCGTGCGTGCTTGGGATGTCGAAGCTATCAAAAAGAACCGGGACATAGTCGGGGCGTTTGCACAACAGGCATACCCTGATTTGTACGGTAAACTCAACAGTCTACTGGAACAAGTCAACATAAAATGTAAAAGTTCAAAAGATGCAATGAACTTTGCTAAAAAGACTGCTGCACTGATAAAAGCAGAATCGCTGAAACTTGACAATCAAAAACAAGATAAGAATGTTAAAAATAAATCAGGGCGCGTTGAAAATATTAATCGAAGTCTCAGCAAACAGGATGGAATAAAACAGCTACTGAAAGCCAACGAAGGTAACTTGCCTGACGGACTTAGTGAACGCATTGCTGGAGAATTGGAAGGTGTTGCCCCAGGTAATCCAATGCGAGGTTTGAGTGTTGCGGTCGAATCCCCGAAGCATTTCAGTGCTTTGGAAGAAGGTAACATCAGTAAAGTCAAACGAACATCAACGGCTTTACACGCCAGACTGCATTCGTTGCTACAAAGTAAAACACTGGTCAGGAGATCAGGCAGCAGGCATGGTAAATTGGATACGGGAAAACTGTATAAAATGAATCATTCAGCTAAAATATTTTTGCGTAACGGTGAACGTCAGGGAATAAATACAGCAATACATATTTTGCTGGATTGTTCGAGTTCGATGCGCAACAAAATGGAATTAGCATCCCAGGCATGCTACGGAATCGCAAATTCTCTGCATAAAATCAATGGAATATCCGTAGGTGTAACAGCTTTTCCAGCGGACTCAGTCCTGGGGTGTCAAATCTAAGCCTTTTTTGAAAAATTTCTTCATACGGTTTTCCCTTTCTTGAGCTTAAAAAATTATTTTTAAAAGATAAATAAACGTTTAGATGTCTTGTTTTTTTACGGCATTTTAACCTTTAGCACT
>DAOWBJ010000223.1 GCA_030634125.1 Victivallales bacterium | reverse complement strand
TCAGAATTAATAATCGGGGAAAGCGTAAATTCTACTGCTTTTTTACCCAACGAACGTATTTTGCTTTCCTTTCGCCCTGACTTTAACATGCGCATATATGGACCTTTCCTAGGCGGCTCATCTACACCGTCAATCACTTTACAATAACGCTGCCCGATAAGATCATCTTTCTTTTCCCCAAGCAAGGTTTCTGCGGCAAGATTGCATTTCATTATGCGGCATTCACGATTCAATAGAAAAACAGCGTTTGGTATCGCGTCAAAAGTAACCCGCCATTCCTCTGTCGCCATATCCAGAGCTATAGCGATTTGTTTATGCTCGGTAATATCAAAAATAATCCCGTTAAGCCAGGTTTTGTTGTCCCGGCTGCTGACCTTTTGACCCTTTTCGTAAACCCAGGCAATATCGCCATCTTTTCTGATAATCCGGTATTCTATTTCGTATGGTTTATTATTGGAAACACCTTCATCCACCGCCTGACTTACCAGAAACAGATCATCAGGATGAATTATGCTGGCATAGCTTCGAACATTATTATTAATGAAATCAGATGCCGGATAGCCTGAAATCTTCTCTATTTCCTTCACCATATAATGCATAGTCCAATGTTCATCGTAATAACAAAGATAAACTATTCCCGGAATATTTTTTATCAGGCTCTGAATTTGTTTTTCGCTTTGCGGCAAAGCTTCTTCAGTTTGCCGCATAGAGGATACGTCCAGAAAAGATGCTATTTGCCACGGGTTTTTCAGGATAGTATTAATTGTCAAGAAAATATCTTTTACTTTGCCCCGTCTATTGATCATCCTGAATTCATAATTTGTTAAGGATATATCTGGACTATCCGCGCTTAAACTCTGAGGATTGTCAACCTTTTTTATATCTTCTTGAAATATAAAGTCCCTCCAGTTAAATTTTCCCTCTGTTTCCTTTTTGGAATAGCCGCATAATCTTGCAAACGCGTTATTTATCATCAAAAAAGTACCATTTTTCGCAAGAATTGCCATTGCAATGCTGGCATTTTCAAATACAAAATTATATTTTTGCTCACTCTGACACAATGTTTTTTTTAGCTCTGCGAGTTGTGCCTCCATCTTTAATTCATATAGAGTTTTTTCAATAATAGCAGGTAAAATATCTAAAAATCCAGTTTCTTTAATCAGGTGTTCACATGCGCCTTGATGTATCATACTGGCTGCTTTTTTCTCTTCCCGGGAATCAGTCATAATAATAAAATGAACTTTAAGCTTCCGCCGCTTCAGTTTTTTTATAAGTTCCCCGCCATTCATATCCGCCAGATTATAATTTAATAATAACAATGGTTCCGGATTTTTAATTATTTTGGCAAGTGCGTTTTTTCCGCTAAAAACGCCAATTGCGTCATAGCCAAATCCCTGCAGTTTGTCTTGTATTTGTTGATTCGTTTCTTTGTTGCTGTCGACAACTAAAACAGATTGTTTTATTAAGGACTTATTCGCAGTATCGGTTTTTACTTTTTTTTTCATTATAAAACTCCAACATTGATTAAAAACAAATATGGAGGGCTCTTAAACTGTCTATTGCTAATCTCCCTCATATATTATGATACACTAAAAAGAAGATTAAAGCAATAAACACAAGTTTTTTTATTCTTTATCAGTGCAGTATTTTTGGAATTTACATTTTGCGCAATTATTTGTTTTTTTGGAGAACTCATCTTCAAAAACACTGTTGTGATCCGTCAATAAGGATAACATCTCCGCAGTGCTGTCTTTAACATGTTCAATAAGTTCACTGACATTTATTTCTTCATCGGAAAGCGCGGTGGTCTCGCCGGTCGTTAAATCAAAATTTAATGTAACAACGCGTTCCGGCTTAATCCGCAAGTTATTGAAGGCATAAATCTTGTGTAAAGCCGCACTGTAATGAGCTTTGCTTTTATCGGAATGACCATTATTCAGAGTGAGAAATTTCAGCAGACCGTCTTCCTGCCACACAAGCACCGGCGCGAACCAGATTTTAATTTTGCCTATATTTGTGCAAACTGGAAATGTAAAAGTTTTTCTATCCAGATATGGGACTTCCCGCAGATAATCCGGCAAACCGCTTTCAATCAGGCTGTCGATAGATTTTTCCAGAAACATTGATCCATTTTCAATCAATTCATTGATTTCCTTCAATCCGTAGTACAGCTCAAAAAGATTAAGTTTTTGCGGGTCGTCGCGCCATTCGCGCATCGAAATAGAACGTACTCCTTGATGAAAATATCGTTTGGCTGCTTTGTGTATATTGAAATTTTCAGGGTTTTCGTAAAAAAGATCGCGTAAAACTTCAGTGCAGATAGAATTAATCCATAAATCTAAAGGCTGAAGTTTTTTTAGTTGATAAAGCAGTTCCGCGCCGGAAAATTGTTCGAAGCCTCCAGCGGATCCATAATAATGATAAAAATAAGCGCGGGGACAAAACTCAAACAAGCGTTCCCGGCTCAAGGACCAGGAAAACCCTTTTTCATCTCTTAATAACTCTTCATTCATATATTTTACTCCGCCGAAACGAAAATTTTGGAGGGCGAAAGTCTCTTGAGCCGAACACAAGAAACTTCAGCGGCTCGACAGAGTCTCGCCCTCCAGTAAAATTTTCGAACTACAGTTCAATGTCCAGTTTTTGATAAGCGCGTTCGGCTTTGGCGGTTGCGGCTTCAACGCTTTCGTCGCGTGCCAGAATCACAGCCATACGGCGGTGTCCGTCAACTTCCGCTTTGCCGAAAATTCGCATTGAAGTGTCCGCTTCCTCCAGAACTTTTTCCAGATTATTGAATTTAACCTGATTTGATTTTCCTTCGACAACCACCGCTCGGGAAGCGGATGGACCGTGAAAAGCAATATTTGGAATCGGCAAACCCAAAACAGCCCTGGCGTGCAGCGCAAATTCAGAAAGATCCTGAGAAATCATTGTAACCATACCGGTATCGTGCGGACGAGGTGAAACTTCACTAAAAATAACCTGATCGCCTTTGACAAAGAGTTCAACGCCGAAAATCCCGCGTCCGCCAAGCGCGTCAGTAACTTTTCCCGCCACATCCTGAGCTTCCAGCAAAGCTTTTTCGCTCATTGCCTGCGGCTGCCATGACTCGCGGTAATCGCCGTCAACTTGATTGTGCCCAATTGGTTTCAGAAAAGATGTTCCTCCGATATGGCGCACGGTTAAAAGCGTTATTTCATAGTCAAAATCAATAAATCCTTCAACAATTACTTTTCCCGCGCCGGCCCGTCCGCCTTCCTGTGAATAATTCCAGGCATTTTCAATGTCTTCAGCAGTTTTTATGGTACTTTGACCGTGTCCTGAAGAACTCATGATCGGTTTAACGACACAGGGGATGCCGATTTCTTTTACCGCTGAAAGAAATTCTTCCTTGCTTGCGGCAAAGCGGTATGGAGAGGTTCTCAATCCAAGTTCTTCGGCGGCCAAACGGCGGATTCCTTCGCGGTTCATGGTTAAACGTGCCGCTTTGGCTGTGGGAATCACGTTGAAACCTTCTGCTTCGAGTTCGGCTAAAGTATCAGTGGCAATAGCTTCTATTTCAGGAACAATATAGTCAGGGCGTTCTTTTTCGATTACTTCGCGCAATTTAGCGCCGTCGAGCATTGAGAAAGTATATGAACGGTGCGCGACTTGCATTGCCGGTGAATTTTCACGACTGTCCAGAGCGATTACTTCAACGCCCAGACGCTGCAGTTCGATGACAACTTCCTTGCCTAGTTCGCCTGATCCGCAAAGCAGTACTTTGACCGCCGTACTGCTCAATGGTGTTCCGATTGAAGCCATGTTTGTTCTCCGTTTATGTTCTGTCTTTTTATATATTATTGTATCGGCATATAATAAAATTTTCCAGCTTCGATCATGTTTTTGTCTTTGCCTAAAAGTTTTACATTGATGTTTGCTGGTTTTGCATTAGTAGTTGCGCCGAATAACGCCGCTAATG
>DAOWBJ010000289.1 GCA_030634125.1 Victivallales bacterium | reverse complement strand
CCGCGAACTAATTGTATAGTGCTTGAAATAAAACATAACAAACAGCAAAAAAACTCTGAGAATAATTATGTTGAAGGCTGTAACATACTTCGCATCCCGTATTTTTTGCATCGCAACTTTAACTGAAAGGGTGTCTCGCGATCCATGCGTCTATGAAACTGCGACAACCGCTGCCGGTCAAAAACAGCGTACCCTCGGCGGAATCAAACCTGTTATCAATACGCCACGACGCCTGATATTTTTCCACAACGGAGCAATTACCTCGCTGACAATCAGAGCAAGTATACTGCTTTTTTATTCAAATTAGCTTTTAAAATCAAAAGGCACCTTTATATTAATTTATTAAATAACAAAAAGGATATTATAATGATTACTGTTTTAGCCTCAATTTATGTCAAAACCGGTGAAATGGATAAATTCCTGGATATTTTTAAAGCTAACGTACCAGGTGTTTGCGCGGAAGACGGCTGTATCTCTTATGTGCCGATGGTGGATGTTGATTCTCAACTCCCTCCGCAGGAATTGAATGAAAATGTTGTTACTATCGTTGAGCAATGGGAAAGCCTTGAGGCATTAAAAGCGCACCTGATCGCTCCGCATATGCTTAAATATAAAGATAATGTCGAAGCTATCGTCGAAAAAGTTACTCTGAAAGTATTACAAAACGCTTAGTCTGCCCCCGGTCTTATTTTTTTGCGTAATATACCCGGACATTTCCCCGCCAGTGACCGTAACGGGTAGCTGAGTTATGATAATGCGACGATTCGATATCGTCCATTTCTATCGGTTCGAGCTTGCGCTTGCGGGCTTCAGCAATCCAAAGAGCCAGGTTTTTGAGTTTGTGCCTGGCTTCAAATGTCGTTTTTGTGCTTACGCCTTCGGGTTCAAATTTATAATAGGTCATATCGACCTTGAAGCCATTCTCGTAATCTGTAATTTTATAAGTAGCATAACGTCCTGATTTTTTAGCGTATTCACCCCTGAAAGCATGTGGCGTCAAGCAGCCGGTCAGACATAACAGCAAAGATAAAATGATAAGTTTTTTCATAAAATATTCCTTAAAGAGAATGCGGCGGCAAAGTTATCAGCGTTGAACCAGATCCGGGATAATTTCTTTCAGTTCTTTATCGATAACTTTTTTGTTCTTTGGAGCAGTTTTCTTCTTTGTTGCCGGAACTTTTACCGGCGAGAATTTTTTGCCTTTTTGAGCTAATTTTGTTTTTGTCTGTTTTGCTTCGACATGTTTAATCTCATTGACAACTCTATTAATTGTTTCAGGAGCAAGGTCTTTAATGCCGATTGTATTGAGTAAACGATAATAAGCAACATAATAGTTACTAATGGAAATTAAACGTTCAATGTAGGTCTCCGCCGTTTCGAGCTCAAGCCTGTCGAGTTCGAGTTGAGATAAGGAACTTCCACTTTTATAAGACTGGCTGGCGATGAGTAAATGTTTTTTGTACGCGCTATACGTCCGGTCATCCAATTCATAACGCTGTTTTACTTCCAGAATATTTGCGTGAGCAATACGGACTTGTGACATAATCCCGATTGAGAGAGCCAGAGTCCGCATGGAAATTTCATCTATTTCAACATTTTGAGCAGAATATTCAGCGATTCGTTGAGGTAAACGAAGCAGGTTATAAGCCGCGTGAACAGCAACTTGCGACCAGCTTTGCGTATAAAGAAATGAGTTGTTTGAATTAGTGAAATCAATGAAAATTTTCACAGTCGGCAACATTGTCAGAATAGTCTTGCGGGCTTCATTAACAAGGACGTTTGACTCGAAATCCAATTGATAAAGTTCAGGACGTTCAGTCAAAGCAATTTTTTCCATTATATCAATTGACGGCAAGGCGGCTAAATTCAGTTTTCTTAACCAGCGGGTATCAACGTTAATTTTTTCGTTAGGTACATACCCCATTAAAGAGCGTAACTCAATACATGAATCCTGATAATTCCGGCGGTATGACATTAAACGTTTTTCCAGTCTGATGAAACGTTTTCTTTCATCAAGGAGACGGAAAGGAGAAACGGATTTACTAGTATTTAATTCAATGAAAACTTTTTCCAGATTCCGGCATTTTAAAAGAAGTTTTTTAGCAGTGTCAATAGCATCCTGAGATGCCGCGACTTTAAAATAAGTTTTAACAACGTCAAAAACCAGATTTTGAGCAGCGCGCTTTCTCTGTTCGATAGCGATTAAACGGCGGTCCTCAGCTTGTGCTGAATTAAGGAATGCCAAACCAAAATCCAAAGTACTGAGAGCCAGTTCAATTTTAACATTATTAACTGTATTGTTAATACTTCTACTTGAAACCAGGCTTTGCACTCCGGTTTCTATACTTTGACTTCTCGCTCCGGGAGTTTTGTTACGGGAGTTTAATTGGTTGGTAACATTGAGTTCAGGCAGCATGCCAAGCATGCGCGCGGTAACTTTCTCGCTGGCGATCTGTTCCTTTAGATCGTATACTTTAAGTGCAAGGTTATGCTTGAGAGCGGTATTGATACATTCATTAAGGGTAAAAACTTTTTTCTCATCAATAGTTCTTTTACTGATTTTTGCAAAGTCTTTTCGTGCTTGTTCCACACGTTGCTGTCTGTAGTATTCGGAGTTATGACAGCCTGCGAAAAACAGTCCGATCACTGCTAAAGTTAATATTCTAAAGACCTTAAACATGTCCATCTCCTTCAAATTGTGTACAACACAAAACTCAATCTAATAAATTTCTAAGAGCATACCTGCATAACAGGATTCGTCAATATACCGTGAATCCATCAAAATGTCAAATTTTTTAGCAGTTATATCAGTAATAAAGAATGGAATAATATTTTGCTACTTTTAAACAGCTGAATATTTTTTTGCTGATTTTTGGGCACAACGCACCAATGACGGTTGCAAGCCGTCTTTTGAAGTATTATTGTTTTATCGACACGATGAACTTGAATGCTGTACAATGAAAACTTTCAACCGGAATCAAATCTGATTTGGATTTTTCCTGTTAAGGT
>DAOWBJ010000319.1 GCA_030634125.1 Victivallales bacterium | reverse complement strand
TCCTCGAAATGGCAATTCCGGAAACCCGTGTTTTGTGCAACGAGGATGAAAATCAAGTCAGCGGGATTGTTCACAAGGAACAGCGTGAGGCTGACCAGTTGATTGAAGAGTTCATGCTTGCCGCAAATACTCAAGTCGCCATCGAAATGGCGCAGAAATCAATACCCGGACTTTACCGTGTGCACCCCGAGCCGAACCCTGAAAAATTAGCTGAGTTTTCGGAAATAGCAATGGAAACTTTTGGTATTTACCCCGGTGATTTGAGCAATAGAACGGTTTGTAATCAATTCCTGAAAAATTTACCCGATGACCCCAGGAAACCGGCAATACTGGGAGCGTTTCTGCGTTCAATGGCGCGTGCCATGTACGAGGCGAAACCTGACCTGCATTTCGGGCTGGGCAAAACCCGTTACAGTCATTTTACCAGTCCGATCAGGCGCTATACTGACTTAATGGTTCATCAGCAGTTATGGGCGAAAGAAGTTGGCGGTGAAATGCGTTCAACTCAGACCGCCTCTAAAATCGCGGAGCATTGTACGGAAAAAGAAGCTAATTGCGACGAAGCGTATTTTACCGCTAATGACCGCTTAAAACTGCGTTACCTTGAGCAGGAAATGGCAAGCGGGCAGGAAAATCTGCACGAAGGTATTGTTTCTAAGATTATCGCGGCTGGAATGCTTGTTGATATTCAGGACCTGGGAATATATGGTTTCGTACCTCTGGAAAAACTCGGTGGAAATTTCCGCCGCGCGGGAAACCAATTGGTTGACCGGGCAGCGGGTAAAAGCTTTCAATGCGGCGACTACATCATGCTGGCTTTATCCCATATAGATTTAGCAAGAGGCAGTGCGGTTTTCAAAGCGGCGGAACAATAAGAAACATGAAAAATACAAAAATAATAGCGACAATTGGTCCCGCGTGTGAAAGCAGCGAAATGCTGAATAAACTTATCAAAGCCGGCGTGGATGTCTGCCGTCTCAATTTTTCATTCGGAACCCACGACGAACACCGTCAAAAATTCAAGCGTATCAGAAATGTATCACGGAAACTCGGAAAAGCTGTCGCTGTTATGCAGGACTTGCAGGGACCCAAAATCCGTATCGGGAAACTTAATGAAGATGTTGAAGTGAAAATCGGCGATAGACTCATATTGTCAGGCAAAAGCACACATCACGAAAAATTTTGTCTGCCGACGACTTATAAAAATATTGCCGACGATACCAGGGCTGGAAAAACCATTTTGATGATGGACGGGCGTATTGTTTTACAGGTGAAGTCAGTCGATCCCGCCAAAAAAGAAGTGCATTGCATTGTCAAGGCCGGCGGAACTATCCTGACCGGCAAGGGAATAAATTTACCTGATACGGCAATTTCGCTCCCGTCAGTTACGGCTAAAGATAAAAAAGACGCTTTGTTGGGAATTGAGCTCGGCGTAGACTTTATCGCGCTGTCATTTGTGCGTTCAGCGGCGGATATACTTAGCTTGAAAAAACATCTGAAACGGCACGGCGGCGGACATATTCCGATTATTGCTAAAATTGAAAAGCCGGAAGCTTTGGAGAATTTAGATGAAATCATTGACCTTGTAGACGGGGTTATGGTTGCGCGCGGTGATTTGGCGGATGAAATATTTTTCGCTAAAGTCCCGACAGCTCAAAAACGAATTATCTCAACAGCCAACCGCAAAGGTAAATTAACGATTGTCGCTACAGAAATGCTTTCATCGATGACGGAAAATCCTTTGCCGACCCGCGCTGAAGTAAGCGATGTGGCGAACAGCGTTTTAGACGGTGCTGATCTGGTCATGTTGTCTAACGAAACAGCTATGGGGAAATACCCGGTTAAAGCGGTAAAGGCGATGAGTTCAGTTGCTCTTGAAGCTGAAAAAATGATTGACCCTGAAAGATTTTTAGTTGATATGCTTTGTGACGAGAAGCTGGAAGTTTCCCGCGCCATGTGTTTAAGCGCGTCGTTTTTGTCGCATGAACTCAATGAAAAAGCTATTGCGGTACTTACTACGACAGGTGAAAGTGTAGCTATTTTATCGAAATACCGCCCTGAAACGAAGATTTACGCCGCGACATATTCCGAAGCGACTTATCATCGCATGGCGGCTTATAATAAAGTAGTACCGCTGCTTCTGGAAGGAGCACATCCGACAAGTTTTGATGAAACACAGAAATCTCTGGATTTATTGAAAAATTTATTACGCGGGAATAAAATAGTTAAAACAGGAGAGATTTTTATTTGTCTGACCGGTTTGATGGCAGATGACGGCAGTTGGCATGTGAATTCATTACATACAGTGAAAATGTAAAACAGTCGCGAGCGCAGCCTGCGCCGCGACAAATATCTTTGACAGTTTGCAAGATTATAACTTAAGTAAATAATTATGTGCCGGAGCAAGGCTGCTCCTGGCACTACTGAAAAAAAAGGATTTTATAATGGAAATTGATCTTATTAATAAGGCTGATGTTATATTTAGAATACGTAGGCCCGAATCTGTTAAAAATTCTTTAGGATCTTTTCGTGAAAAAATAAAAACACCAAACTT
>DAOWBJ010000191.1 GCA_030634125.1 Victivallales bacterium | reverse complement strand
TTCCCGTAAACCATTCCGGTACAATGTGTTAAAATTTCCAGCATGTATTGTCGCAATAAATCCGAAGCATAAAAAAAGTGAGAAAAATATTTTCCTGAAAATCATCCTATCTCTCCTTTAAAGGTCTACGGTTCTGTCAAAATTTTTGACTTTGATTTCTCTTTATCTGGTTAATCATTAATGTTTTATAGGGATTTTTACGTTATCCCTGTTCATAGAGTTATGCATAGGGCGCACTTTGACGAGAATGGGACCCCGGTCCAGAGCTCGTCGGAGTCAAAGTGCGAACTGTGTGTAACTCGACTATTAGCACGGCAAAATCGCTCCGAAAAAACTCGAACGCTCGCATCTTTTTAAAAGCTCGCTGAGCTCGTTTTTAAAAAGCCTCGCTTTTCGAGAACGGTACTTTACAGGCACGACAAATCGTGCCGAATTTCGCTCGTTGGAAACGAGCAACCAGCGTTTTCCGCCGCCGGACCACGGACCGGAGGTCAATCCGGTTTTTTCATAAAAGATTTGACACTACCAGGTCTACAATAGAATTACTTGCCCTTTTGTCAAAAGCATCAGTCCCAGCAAAAGTGCGAACAATTCAAAAACATAAGCTGTCAAACCAATAATTTTGTCGTCAATACTGTTCAACCTGTCTTTGCAGTAAGCTTTCACGCCATAGCTCAAGCCGAATGCGGCGCCGAACAAAATCAAGCTTGTTACAGGTGCCTTGAATAAGACAAATAAAACGAGAAAACCGGCAACAAACCAAATATAGCGTTGTTTACTTTTTTTAATCGCCAGCAAAGGCTGTTTTTGCCCAGGTGAAGGCAAAGTCGCTAAATCCCCTTCAATGCAAAACTCTAGAATAAATATCGCCGCCAACCAGTAAATATACCCATAAAGCGCCATCAGGAAAAAAGCGAAGAGCTTGAATAAAATAATCAAAATCATGCTTAATGTTGCTGTCGGCGTATTTACATCAACAATGGAATCGGGCAAGTCAGTTAAAGCTTGCTCCAGAGAAAATTCTTTCTGCTTAAAAGAAGTCAGGGACATAATCCCCGCCAGACCGCGACCATCATCTTTGTAAACGCAGAAATATGTAAGAGTTCCAGCAAATATCGCGGCAGTTGGAACCGGATGTAAAAATTTACCAAGAATTTCTCCAAGCAATAATGCCAGCAAAGCACAGATAACTCCGATAAGAGGGAAAAACAGCTGAGTCAAAAGCACTGCACTCTCAGTTTTTACAGTATCCTCTTCCACGTCATGCCGCAGAAACGGCAAAGGAAATTCAATCAACATATTCCAGGCGTTCGACAGTGATTTTTTTAAAGTATTTACAATCATAATTTCTCCTGCTTTTAGATTACTACATCTCCACTCTTAAAAATCTTTGTATATTCTTTTTCCATTTCATCATACGCAAACTTCGCGAGTTCTTTGCGGTGGCGTCCTCCTGGTTTAAATGGCTCCATAATTGTTACTTCCGCGTTTATTCTTCTATAACCGAGTAGCCGCCATAAATGCGGCAATAAAGTCATATCATCATACCAGGCAATCGGTTTAGCATCCGGAGTTTCTCCATAACGAATTATCGTAGGCAATATCCAGTTATCCCCGGCAGCAGCCGACTCGAAAGGAGTTGATTTAAATTTCAGCATTCCATCTTTACCGCCGGTACTTGTTCCCTCGGGATAAACCAGGAGTAAAACGCCATTGTCCATGGACTCTTTGAATTGTTTTGCCGCAATTTTCGATTTAGCCGGGGAGAAACGGTCAACCCAGATGGGGCGGCCGGTAGCAATAAACCAACCGAGAAAAGGCCAATGTTTTATTGAGCTTTTGGACGCGAATCTGAGCGGCCATACAGCAGCATGAACTAATATATCAACATAACCGGTATGATTAGAAATAACCAGACCGCCTTCAAAATGACTGGGGTCTCCAATAATTTTTATTTTGATACCGAAAATCCAGGCAAGCCCTTTGCCCCAGACTTGCGAAACTTTCGCAAGTCTCTGTTGCGCTTTCCAATAGCTTCCTATATTAGCCAAAGCCAAAGCCACCCAAATAATAATCAGCCAATTCATAAGCAAAAATGCTCTGCATACTCTTCTAATCATTGCCATATTAAAAACTCCTCTTCATGAAATTATTTAAAAAAATGTCTAATGTATTTTTCAGGCATATTGTGATAATTCAGCAAAATAAGAAAATCTATTGTTCCAAATTCTTTATCCCAGATAGGCTCTCCGCAAATTTTTACGCCCAGCCGCAAATAACCCTTGAACAAAGCAGGAATATGCTTCAGCAAGGCAACTTTATTGTTGAGGAGTTCATCTACTTTTTCCTTATCCGCGGGAGGAAGTTCAAAACCCTCTGCGGGAGTAGCCTTGAGCTGTTTGCTCAGTTTGTCGCGAAGCTTAAAATGCTCATATAAAGCCCAGCCCACGTTAGGATCAGTTGTTTCCAGGCTGACACAGCCAAGCGTATAATGCAGTCCGGCACGAACTAAAGTGCCGCTGATACCACTCCATAACAAGCCTATTACCGAACCGTTACGAAAGTCAGGATGCACACAGGAACGCCCCACTTCTAAAATTTCATCCTGAAGTTCATCAAGACCCTCGACATTATATTCACGAGCCGAATAGAAGCCCAACTGAGTTTTGGCTACGGGACCAGGATGAACCCGGTAAGTGCCCACCACCCGGGAAGTTTTCTTTTCTACAATAATTAAGTGTAAACAATGTTCATCAAATTCATCATAATCCATTTTTTCAAGTTCAGCAGACTGCAATCCCTTGCCCTGTTCAATATTGAATACTTCATACCGCAAACGCATTGCGGCTTCAGTTTCTTCCTTACTTTCCGCAAATTTGATTAGGAACAGTTCTTGTTCCGTAATCAAGGGCGGAGTAGATATATTATCTAAAATAGTTTTATTAGCTGTCACTTCTTCTTCCCGCTTGCTTAAAAGGTTATCATTATAAGTACATTAATCTACACCAAAAATAATAATTTTCCAGCTTGATATAAAGAAAAGAATTGATGTTATATTAAATCAGTCAGCAAACAGACCTTGAATTATTTTTTGTCAGACTTTAGTGCGATTTCAAGTCCTTTTGCTTTATCAAGAGGCAGGAATTCAATATAATCAATATATGCCAGAGATTCGGACTTCGTGTTTTGACTGTTAGCACCTATGCTGAGGACAAATTCTTTGGGGATAAAGCCGAAAGCTTTTTTGAAATCTTTTGCGATATTCCGTTCCTCGACAACCCATTTACCTTCGCCGCTTTTCCGGTTACGCAAACAAAACCACTTTACTTTAACAGCCCCGCCGGCATAACTGACATCCCCCGCGAGTCCTTGAGGAGTTTCGGTTTCCCAGCGGTACGCGATAGTTTTTTTTACCATCCAGTCGCTTGCGCCAACATAAATAACAATCGCCTGATCATCTTTATGCTCTTTGCGCCCGTCGCCGCCTTCCGGAAATGTATTGACCTGCCAGCGCCAGCGCAGAATTGGAGTTCTGTTCAAATCAACATTTTTGTATGGTTCACAAAACAAAGCACCTGTCGCTTCATCTGAAAAAATTTTCAAAACTCCTATAGCTGCGAAAAGATGGTTTTCTTCTTTTTTATTTTTCAGTTCAAAAGAAGTTTTATTGACACCCCACTTAGTGGCATTAATTTCCCACCCGTCCGGCAAATTACCTTCTTTATCTTCTGCCGCAAAATTTTCCCGCCATTTTTTCTTTTCGACTTCAGCAAATGTGGTCAAAGTCAAAACAGTCAAAATAATAAACAAAAAAATTTGCATCATATTTTACCTGTTATTTTCACAATATTTTTTATATTTAGACATTATCGATTCAACATAAGCACGAGTGCTTCTTATTTTTATCCGGTCAATGACCGTTCCATTATAATTTTCAGGCTTCCAGGCGTCTGCCCGTTTGCCGCCTGCGTTGTATTGACAAAGAGCCAATTCCTTAGCATATTTATAATTATGCCAGCGCTTCAAAGCTTGAGACAAATACCAGGCGCCGATTTCAATATTCAATTCAGGATTAAAGAGTAATCCTTCACGGACATTCTCAAGTTTATAGTGTCGCGCCCAGTCAACGGCAGCTCCGCGCGGCATAACCTGCATCAAGCCGATTTCGCCGGATGTTCCGCGTACTCTCGCGTCAAATTTACTTTCCTGATAAATAACCGCTTTTACAAAACGGCTGTCTATATTATATTTTCTGGCGGTCTTTTCGATTATCGCGTCATATCTGCTCTCATCTATTCTTGAACTATAATAAAAAACCAAAAGACAAAATACAACTAATGAAACAGCCAGTATAATTTTACTTTTTCTGTTTGACATCTTTTGTTTCTTAGAACTCAACATCAATATTTTCCTCTAAAATAATATTCTATATACAGCTTCTTAATATAGGTCGCAATCCCTGATATGTCAACAGCAAACAGACAATTAACAGTAATAAAGAATGGAATAATATTTTACTGATTTTAAACGGCGGAATATTTTTTTGCAAATTTTTGGGCACAACGCACCAATG
>DAOWBJ010000267.1 GCA_030634125.1 Victivallales bacterium | reverse complement strand
GATCCTGTTGTTTAACCTTCCCGATTGCCTGCCTTACAGTTTGTTTGGCTTTTTGATGCTGGTCCACGCCCAGGTTATTAAATGAATTAGTCCGTACTTCGGGATTTTTTTCAGCTAAATTAATCGCGGTTTCGTAAAGCTTGGATGAATCGCCTTTTTTCTTCAATTGAATTTCACGAGCCTGGTTATACGCTTTTACGGGATCAGTTATTGGAGGAGCCGGCTTTTTAGTTTCCGGCGCGGGAAGCTTCGGTAAAGCTTCAGCATTTGCCGTGTTTTGAGCGGCAAATAAAATAGAAATCACAAATATTGCGGCAGCTTTCGCAAGCTGTCCGCGTTTTTTTCCGGGATGTTCTGAAATCAGCATCCAGAGCCACAACATGATAGTCGCGAACGCCAGAAAATAATAAAAGCGTTCAACCGGGCGGGTTTTTTCGCCTTTTTCGAGTTCGGCAGGAAGAAGTTTTTTGATTCCCGCCTCAATTTTTCCGAGACCAAAGTTTGTTGTCGTACTGTGCACAAAATACCCGCCGGTAGTATCAGCGAGCTGCTGCATCAAAGTAACATTCAAGCGGGTTTTAACCAGTTCGCCTTTGCCGTCCCGCATGAATTTGACGCTTTGCCCTTCGGCTTGCGGAACCGGTATCAAAGCCGGAGTCGCTGAACTGCCAACCCCGACAATCAGAAGCGGAATTTTCGCCTTTTTCAATTCTCCCAATGCCAGTTTGCTGTTGCCGCTAAGTTCATCGCCGTCAGTAATCAAAACAATCGCGCGGTTATTTCCTTCCGCCGCGTCAAAAGCTTTCATGGCGGTCTCAAGAGCCAACTGCAGATTAGTGCCGCCAAGCGGAATGCTTTGAGTGTCGAGCTCATCGACATATTGAATAAAGCTGGTCTTATCGGTAGTCATCGGGCATTCAAGAAAAGCCCTGCCCGCAAACGCCACCAGACCGAAACGGTCGGAACCGGTTTGATTAACCAGGTCACGCAAAAATAATTTAGCATGAGCCAGGCGCGACGGTCGAATATCCTGCGCCAGCATACTTTTGGAAACATCAAAGAGAACCATCAAGTCGCGCCCGCTGCTTTGATATGGAACAAGCTGCAGTTTCCAGGTCGGGCGCGCAATCGCCACAATCAGCATTAACATGACAAACAATAGCAGAAGAAAGCGAAAAAGTCTTCGCGCTAAAGATAATTGAACGTGTTTATCATCTTTCGCGCGCGGACCAAGAATAAGGCGCATTATATTTGTCCGGCGAACCCTGGCTGCCCAGAACAGCAATCCCGTAAAAATTAAAATTACCGGAATCCACCAAAACATCTGTAAATTAATAAAATTCATACCGCCCCCTTGTGGAGATTCTTGCAATTGCTTCAAACTTAAACAATACAACTATTTTAGCAAAAAGGCAAAAACGAAAAACAAGAAAAGGATGTTATTTTACTCGTTAAAGTATAAATTTTATTTTTTTGTGCTATCTTAGGCGAAAACACAACGAGACCCTGGTATGCATAAAGAATTGAATATAATACATTTAGATGAAGTTGACTCGACAAATAAATATGCTTTGCGTAATTTTGAAGAGCTGCCGGACTCTACCCTGATCGTTGCCGGCGAACAAAAAGCCGGACGCGGACGACACGCCCGCCAATGGGTTTCTCCGCCAAATACTAATATATACGCGTCAATGATAATAAAAAATGCCGGACAAAATCCGGCTTTGGCTTCGATGATTGTCTCTTTAGGGGCTTTGTCAGCTTTGCGTGGAAGCGCGCCGGACGTGAAATTCTGGCTTAAATGGCCTAACGATATTTTTTGCCGCGAACGTAAAATCGCCGGAATACTTTGCGAATCAGCGTCCACTCCTAAACAGCAAATCGCCGGAATCGTTGCGGGGATCGGGATTAACATCAACATGCCGACAGAGATTATAAACACAATCGACCAGCCCGCCACGTCATTAATGTATGAAACCGGTAATGAATTTAATTTAAAAAAAGTTGTGAAAAAGTTAGCCAAAAGCTTAAATAAGTATTATAATATCTATTCCATTTCTCCGGAAGTGTTATTTACTTGCTGGAAAGATGAAAATCTTTTAATTGGACAAACAGTAAAAGTAAACACAGGCGAAAAAGAAATTAAAGGCAAAATTATTGACCTTGGTCATAACGGTGAGTTGATTTTCGAAAGCTCCGGTAAACAAATAAAATTATTCAGCGGTGACGTCAAAATTAATAAAAATTCTATTGATTTTGAAAAACTTGAACTGATTTAAAAATAAACAACAGGATATAATAAAATGATTGGTGACGGATTTAAATTATTAGTCATGGGTATGGGATATGTGGTAACATTTCTATCTGTAATGGTATTGGTTATCATGCTTGCGGCAAAAGCATTAGAACCTTTTACGCACTTGCTGGAAGAAAAAGCGGCAATTCCCCGCAAAGCATCAGGAGATAACAAAAATTTAATCGCGGCGGCTATCGCGGCGGTTCACATGCATCGCAACAAAAATAACAAAAAATAATATAAATAAGGATTTCGAATGAAAAAAATCAAATTTATGGACACATCTTTTCGCGACGGCTTTCAAAGCTGTCTCGGAGCACGCGTAAAAACAGAAGACTTCCTCCCGGCGCTGAAAGCCGCCGCGGAAGCCGGTACAACAAATTTCGAGATCGGCGGTGGCGCTCGTTTCCAAAGTCTCTATTTCTACTGCCGGCAGGATGCTTTTGATATGATGGATGCCGCCCGCGAAGTCGTTGGCGATGAAATTAATGTGCAGACTCTCTCCCGTGGAGCAAATGTTGTCGGACTTGTATCTCAATCCCGCGACATCATTAACCTGCACGCGAAAATGTTTAAAAAACACGGCATCAGCACTATTCGTAACTTTGACGCCCTCAATGACGTTCGTAATTTAGCTTACTCCGGTCAATGTATTCACGATGCCGGACTGAAACATCAGGTAACTGTAACTTTGATGGGTCTGCCTCCAGGCTTGAGTGAAAAATACGCTCATACTCCAGAATTTTACATTGACCGCTTGAAAGATATTCTCGCTAAAGAAATTCCTTTTGACAGCGTCGCGTTCAAAGACGCTTCTGGTACAGCGACTCCCGCGACTGTTTACACGACAATCAAAGAAGCTCGTAAAGTTCTTCCGGAAGGTACTGCTATTGAGTTCCATACTCACGACACCGCGGGTATGGCTGTTCCCTGCAACATGGCTGCCATCGAAGCCGGCGCGGACATTATCGACCTGGCAATGTGCCCCGTCAGCGGCGGTACCGGTCAAGCTGATATTTTAACTATGTGGCACCGCCTCAAAGGCACTGACTACACTCTGGACATAGACCACGAAAAAATCCTCGAAGCTGAAGAATT
>DAOWBJ010000307.1 GCA_030634125.1 Victivallales bacterium | reverse complement strand
GGCCCAGATAGACTGTGCAAAATAGCTCGCCAGCACCAGGCTCCAAGCCTGAAACGGGCTTCCAAGGCTGAGAAGCAACGTCCACGGGTTTTCGCCCAGTATCAGGATCACTACTGAAAATATCAGCTGGAAGCATTTCATCAATGTATCCTGGCTTTCAGAGCCTTTCGAGCCAGTCAAACCATCCGACGAAGAAATATGGGGCGAATTCCGGAAAAAATACGAAAAATAAAAATGGAAAGCACGGCTAGAGACAGCCGTGGCTACATCGGGGAACGTGGACATTACGAAAAAGATGTAGCCGCCTCTGTCTCAGAGGCGCACGCGAAAAATAAAAATACTGGAGCATATTTATGAAATTATTTGAATATCAGGCAAAAGAAATTTTTAAATCCGTTGGGATAGCGATTCCAAGAGGAATTCTTATTGCCGAAGATGAAGAGTTTGGCGATATTAATCTGCCGTGCGTCATCAAATCGCAGGTCATGCAGGGTGGCAGAGGGAAAGCCGGACTGATTCAGTTTGCGGACAAAGCAAATGAGGCTCGAGAAAAAGCATCTGCTCTCAGATTCGGGCCTGCCAAGGTAAAAAAAATATTAATCGAGGAAAAGTTAAATATAAAGCAGGAAATATATCTGGCGATAACTATTGATCCTGTCGATTGCTCAGCTCTGATAATGGCATCTTCCGAGGGCGGAATGGACATTGAAGAGCTGGCAAAAACCATGCCGGGAAAAATTATCCGGGAAGAAGTAGCGGCGTTTCGCGAACTTGAACCTTATCAGTTGCGGAATGTTATGTTCGCTCTTGGTTTAAAAGGTGACGCGTTCAAACAGGGCTGTAAAATCCTGATGCAGATGTTTAAGGCATTTCGTCAGTATGATGCGGAACTCGTTGAAATTAACCCTCTGGTCATTACAGATGACGAACAAGTCATTGCCGCTGACGGTAAATTTATCATTGATGATAATGCCGCTTTCCGCCAGCAATCATATCCTCTGACTCGTGATCAATTTGACAGCGATATTGAATTTGAAGCAGCCCGGGAAGGTATCCCTTATTTACAGTTCGATGGTGACATCGGGCTTATGTGCGCTGGTGCGGGTTTGACCAACGCGATATATGACCTGGTAAATTATTTCGGCGGCAAAGTCGCTAATTATCTTGAGTTCGGCGGGCCGAATTACCGGAGAGCAGTTGAGGCGATGGAATTTACTTTGAGAAACAAGCCTAAAGTTATTCTGATAGTAACTTTTGGAACAATCGCCAGAGCAGATGTGATGGCGCAGGGAATTGCCGACGCGGTCAAAAAACTTAAACCGGAAATTCCAATTGTTACCGCGATTCGCGGCACGGGCGAAGACGAAGCCGGGGAAATTCTGCGGAAAATTGGTTTTGAAAATTTAAGTGAGACGGAAGACGCGGTCAAAAGGGCTGTCGCGCTTGCTAAGGGAGACAAATAATGAGTATTTTTATTGAACAAGATACCAGAGTGTTGATTCAGGGAATTACTGGAAGCGAAGGAAGTTTCTGGACTGAACATATTTTAGGTATCGGAACAAATGTTGTTGCCGGAGTTACTCCCGGCAAAGAAGGACAAAAAGTGGAAAATGTAAATGTTTATAACACCGTGCGCAAAGCTGTAGCGGAAACACAGGCTGACGCGTCGGTTCTCTTTGTTCCTCCACGTTTTGCCAAAGACGCGGTTTTTGAGGCTTTGGATGCTGGAATCAAGAAAATCGTAGTCATTGCCGAAGGTATTCCGGTACATGACGCCATGCAGATGCGCCGTGCGGCCTTGAGCGAAGGAGCGATGGTTGTCGGCGGAAACACTTCCGGCGTAATCACTCCGGGCGTAGCGATGATGGGAATATTCCCATACTGGATTGAACGCGTCTATAAGCAGGGAAATATCGGCATAATGACCCGCAGCGGCTCCCTGACAAATGAAGTTACGGCCATGGTTATAAGTGAAGGGTTCGGAGTTTCTTCATTAATGGGAATCGGCGGAGATTCTGTGCCCTGCACACGTTTTGCCGAATTCCTGCCGCTTTATGAAAAAGACCCTGAAACCAAAGCGCTTGTTATGATCGGGGAACTCGGCGGTACAATGGAAGAAGAAGTCGCCGAAGCGATGGAAGCTGGAATATTTACTAAGCCTCTAGTGTCGTTTATCGGCGGGCGCACCGCTCCAGAAGGGAAAAAAATGGGGCATGCCGGGGCTATCGTAACCGGCGGAAAGGGAACTGTTGCCGGGAAAGTAAAAGCACTCGAAAAAGCCGGGGCATTGGTTGCTGATCGTCCCAGTGTAACCGGGAAACTTTTAAAGGAACTTATTAATGGATAAGAAAAAGATAATATTTTTTGGTATTGCGCTGCTGACCTTAGCGGTCATTCTGATGCTGCCCTTGCCGCCGGAAATAAATATGGGAACTAAGACTATTGCCTTAACGGTAGCAGGTAAAGCTTCTCTCGCGGTTTTAGCAATGGTAGTAATCCTCTGGGTATCGGAAGCAGTACCCTTTGCGGTCGCCGGGCTAATCGGGATGTCTCTGCTGGTAATGACCAAGGCGGCAGAGTTGAAACCTTTGGTCGTGGATGGCTTTGGGAATTCTATAATCCTGTTTTTTATTGGAGTTCTGATATTTTCAGCCGCGATTTCCGAAACCTCGCTTCTGGAAAGATTGACCGCCAAGCTTCTCTATAAGCTCGGACACAGCCCTAAATCCATACTTTTTGGTTTTCTCGCAATCGGCGCCCTGCTGTCAGGCTGGATAACT
>DAOWBJ010000111.1 GCA_030634125.1 Victivallales bacterium | reverse complement strand
TTGTTCCATTCGATTTTTTTGTATTCAGGAAATTTAGCAATAGTTAAACCGGCAGGCAGTTTATAGTCAAAGTTTTCAACAATGCCGCAAGTCGCGGATAACTGCAAAGGATATTTGCGCTTTGTCAAGCCCATATTTCCCAGTACCCAGTTTACGGCGCTGAATGAAGAACCAATTCGTGGAACTTGCAGCAGCATAGTGTTTTTGCCTTGAATCAGAAGACTGTTTGTATTAAAACTGAATTTAACTGAAAGCGGAGTTTTGAAATCACGCAAATTTTCAGGAGTGATTTTAAAGCTGTTAAGTTTTGCGCCGGGCATCAGGGATTTCAGCCGCGCCGCGAAAAACTGCTTGACGCGTTCCGTTTTCCAGCGGGAAAACGCGCCGCGGTATATGGTGTCATTTATGCCGTTGAATTTAAGTTTTGTCAGCGCGGTCAGGCTTCCGTCTTTCAGCAGTTCACCTGTGGTGTCAGCCTGCAGTAAATTCTTGCTTGCCGGAACAATCGGAGATGTAAGCAAATCACTGCCGGAGGGTTTAGCCGGTAAATAGCTTTTGTCGGAAAGGTACGCGGGCAGGATATCTTTAGTTGTTTCATCGGTGGAATCCATCAGGACAGTTTTGCCTTCTTTGGTGATAGCGCAGGTGATGGCATGATTAAATATGTTATTGGGCACTTCTTTATCTTTTTTGGTTCCATTCATTATTAATACAGGATAAGCCTTTATGCCGGCCAGGCGGAGCATTCCCGCCAGCAGGGCGGCTTTGTCACGGCATACGCCGTAACGGTTTTTGAAAGTCAAATCAATGTCGTGCGGCTCATATCCGGGAGCTGTGGTTTCAATAGTAAGTCCCATATAACGGATTTTAGTTGAAACAAAACGGAAAATTGCTTCGATTTTTTCCTTATCGCTTTTGAGACCTTTGATTAATTCAGTAACTTTTTTCTTCATAGCCGGAGTTGTTTTGGTCAGATGCGGAGCGCAAAGCTTGCTGTACCATTTGGAAATCTCCGACCATGATCCCGCCGTACTTAGCAGCAAACGCTGTGCATGCATATAATAAGCCGGCATTTTGGGTTCGGGGAAAATTCGTGGTATATCGCGGAAAGTCCAGTTGTAAATAATTCTGTCGCCGACTTCTTTTTTGTTGAATGAGTTTGAATCTTTAATCGGGCTTTTGACAATATATTTTTTAAGAGGTCTGCTTTTGGGTCCGTTAACTACTATATTGTAATATATAACCGGAGTTGTAGATTGCAGCACATACATGTCAGTCCAGATATTTTTCATGCGTGGTGTAAAAACACTGCGTTGTACGAAATAGCGCATTGTATCGCCGATTTCAACGCCCGGGACAGTTACGCTCAAAATTTTAGCGTTTGGATTGTAAATATTGCTTCCCATTTGACCGGGACTAATCATTACTTTTGAATTTTTGGCGATGTCAATGTTTATGGTTTTGCCATCCGGTTTTATTATTTCGATAGCCAATATCTTAACTTTTCCGTAAGAACGATTAAAATATTCACTGAATACTCCCGCGCGGCGTTTGCCTTTTTCGGTGAGTATTTTCTGGTAGAATTCATCGAATTCAATCGAAGAACCGTCAGCTTGATAAGTAACTTTTTGTACATCCCGTACCAACACGCTGTCGGCATCCGGGTATTTTTCCCGATTCACCTTTTTTATTGCCTGCATTACTTTGCCGCGCTCAATAAAAGGCTCGGGGACTGTTTGCTTTGTCGCCGCCTGACTGACCGGGACAGCAAGTATCAGTAAAATTAAAGCTTTATAAAAAAGTGATTTCATCAAAAATATCTCTTGAATTTTATGTTTTAGTATAAAACAATACCCTTAATTAGTAAAAATACCAATATATATACAGCATAAATTTGAATGTATTGGAATAATTATAATGCTTTTTGTAATGCGAAATGTCGATTAGAAATAAAATTTATCTTAGTTTCGCTATTGTTTTTAGCTGATTTGTACTGTATACTTTTATTAACAATTCGTAGAATTATTAAATAAAAGTAAGAGTTTATTTATAATGAAATTAAAATCGCATAAAAAGAATGATGTTGTTATTATTGAGATTTCCGGACGGCTTAATGCGGTAAATGTGCATTTGCTGAAAAAGAAATTTCAGGAATTCTGCCCGGAAGAAAACAGTTTTGTTTTTGATTTAACATCTTTGGAGTACCTTGACAGCACGGGACTTGGGGGCGTTGTTTCATGCTTAAAGGCGGCGACGAACAATAACGGTGATTTAAAAATAGCATGTTTGCAGAATAAAACTAAAATGGTTTTTGAGATCACGCGTGCATATAAGATTTTTGATATTTTTGAGGATGTGGATTCAGCTGTAGCTGCTTTTTAAATGATTTACGTATTTCCGCACCCACTTGCTCCGATGTTTGTGTCAGGCTTCTTCAATCGACTAGGTATTAACAGTATATGGCGAAATTGCGACTAGAATAGTTTAGCTTTTTGAGGGATAAATTTGAAAGTCTATGGTAGAGATATAAAGCTTTTAGCGGTAGATAGTGAAACAGTTAACCTTCTGCTGCTGGAGGAAGCTCTTAAGGATAAAGATGTCGACATAGATTGCTGTAGTGTTGGTGGTGAAGCAATTGAATTGATTAAAAAAAATAACTATGATATTGTTCTGCTTGATATAGTTATGCCCGACATGGATGGTTTTGAGCTTCGCAAATTGATTCGCGCATATGATCAGTACTTACCGATAATTTGTCTTACCGCGATTATTGATACAATTCATAACGATTTAATTGAGAAGATTTCCGCGGATCAAGCCACTTACTATATGAAAAAACCTTTCAACCTCGACCGTTTGCTTAATATGATAAAAAGTGTGGTCAAAACTTACCGTTCTGATGATGAAACCAGGAAATATTACACTACGCTTGAAGAAAATCTTGATTTGGCTTCGGAAGTGCAGCACTTGCTTTTGCCTAACTGGATTATGATGAAGGAAGATTTTATAATGTCTTCACTTTATAAGCCTGTTTATAAAATCAGCGGTGATATTTTTGATCTTACCAAAGTCAGTCCCGGACGCTATTTTATGCTTTTAGGAGATATTGCGGGACATGGCATTCAAGCTGCTCTATATATGAGTGCTATACATGCTTTGGTCAAAACGCTGATTATGGTGTCTGATGATGATATTAAACTTGATGATATTTTGAATCGTTTGAACAGTTTTTTTTGCGTGGATATGCAGAAAAAAAATTATATGACCTGTTTAGTGGCATTGTTTGATTTTAATATTAATAAATTAACGTTTATCAGTGCCGGACACCTTAGTTTTTTTATGCATGATGCTGAATCAGGAGAAGTAAAATTATTAAACCCTGAAAATAAAGGCGCGATTCCGGTCGGCTGGGTTAATGATTATGTGTTTAACTGCAAAACTGAAGCGGTAGAGATTGATTTTGATGACGACAGCAGTTTTTTTGGAATCACGGACGGAATCATTGAGATGAGCAATGAAAAAGACGCTATTCTGGGGATTGAAAAATTTCGATTGTTACTTGAAAAATCTGTTGCCGATACGATATCTCCCGTCGTGCCGTATTATGTTTGTCATGCCATAGAGAAGGCGGGATATACTAATATTGAAGATGATGTTTGTATGCTTATGATAAAGAAGAACAAAGTTTTGAAGGACGAGAAAAATCATTTGCATCTTACAGCAGTGCCGGATATCTTACATACTGATTTTATGGGAATGGAGTGTGAACATTTTATTATAAAGAATACTGGAGATGAAAAATTAGCGGTTGAATTGGAATTATTGCTTAATGAATTCTTGAATAATATACTTATGCATGGATTGGAAAAATGCCAGCAGGAAGGTCCGAAAATTTTAGTTGATCTCGTAATTAATGAAGATGAAGTCGTATTAAAAATCTGGGATAAAGGCAAGCCGTGGACCTTTAATACTAATCCTATCGCTATTGATGAAAATATTTGGGATGATAATAATAAATTAGCGACAGCAGGGCGCGGTATGGCGATTATTAAGTCTATTGCCGGAAAAGTAGAATGCAATCGCTATGGAGACTTGAATGAAACGAGTTTTATCATCAAACGGGAGGGATAAATTTAATGCCATTAGTTACTATTGTGATGCGCTCTAAAAATGATATACTTTATATAGCTGAGACTTTTGAGAAAATTTTAAAGCAAAAGTTTACTGATTTTGAGATACTTAACTTTGATTCCGGCTCAGAAGACGGAACCTGGGAAATTATTCAGAAATATAATCCAGATAAATCATGGCAGATAAGACCCGGTGATTATGTCCCCGGTAAAGTGCTGAATAATGCTGTCAATAAAGCCAAAGGCGAAATTATTGTTTTTAATAATTCCGACTGCATTCCTGAAGATGAAAACTGGCTGGGAAGGCTGATTGAACCGCTGCTTTCGCCTGACGCGGATAAAATTTACGGCGTTTTTTGTAATCAGTTAGCCCGACCTGATGCTTTCCCGCTGGTGCGCAAGGATAATATGCGTGCTTTTGGAGATGGTTCCGTCGCCGCGACCTGGAATCATTTTTTTTCACTGGCCAGTTCAGCCATTTTTAAGAAAATTTTACTGGAACATCCTTTCCGGGAGGATTTGCAATATTCTGAGGATGCGGACTGGGCATGGCAGATGAAAAAACTAAATTACAAAGCATCTTATGCAGCTGACGCAAAAGTCGAACATTCCCATAATTACAGTTTAAAAGAACTGAAAAAACGTTTTTATAATGAAGGTATTGCCGAAGGACAAATCTACGCCGGGAAAAAAACTTTCTGCGGATTCGTTTTTTCCTGCCTGGCGGAGATAGGCAGAGATATTATTTATTTATTAAAAACTGGAAAAATATTGGTTTTACCAAGCGCTTTAGTGTATCGTATTACACAGCGCCTTTATTCCTGGAAAGGACGACATGATTATCTGGCTGGCGGAAAGGCAGGGAATGAATAGTAAAAAACAAAAAACAAAACGAGTTTTATATGTCTCCGAAAAGGCGGGATTTTTCGGCGGGGTGGAACGTTATATTTACGATAGTGCTAAAGCCTTGAAAGATGCCGGCTGGGCTGTCAGTATGATGTTTGCTGAAGAAGCTCTGGAGCTGAAAAATTTTCTGGCGCTTTTTGATAAGAATTTCAGGACGGGCGAAATTGATGAAATCATAGCGGAGGAAGATTTTGATCTGGTGGTTATTTTTAAAGTAACTGACGCGGAATTGGTTTCGAAGCTGCGCATGAGCTTCAATACTTCCGTATGCGTATCAGATCATGATTATTACTGCGCGCGGCATCACAAATATTTTCCGATTGGACGAATTAACTGCATTTTACCTTCAAACCTTTTTTATTGCAGTATTTGTACTATGGGATGCGGGAAAATGTTTAAGTTTTCAGCTTTGTTGAACGAAATCCGCAAGTGTCGGAGTTTCATTGTGTTATCGGAATTTATGCGCGGCAATCTGCTGATGAACGGGTTTGCAGAAAAGGCTGTTTATAAAATTTATCCGGTTCGTGAACTGCCGGAAAAACAAAACCGCAAAAAAGCTTTTTCCAATCCGCCGGTAATTATGTTTGCCGGTCAGTTGATCCGCGGAAAAGGAGTTGATTTAATGCTGCGGGCTTTGGCGCGGCTTAATAGAAAATATCATGCCGTGATCGTTGGCGATGGTAAAGATATGGAATTTCTGAAAAATTTAGCTTCAGGACTGGGAATAGCTGATAAAGTTGAATTTACCGGCTGGCAGAATGATGTTTCAAAGTTTTGGGATAAAGCTGATATAGCGGTTTTTCCTTCGCGCTGGCAGGAGCCTTTCGGCTTGACGGGAATTGAGGCGTTCGCGCACAAAGTGCCGGTGATAGCCTTTGACGTCGGCGGAGTTACTGAATGGCTGTATCACGGCAAAAACGGTTTAGTTGTACCTTCAAAAGATGTTACAACTTTATATGCTGAACTGGAATATCTTTTGGGATCGCATGAAACAGCCGAAGGAATGGGGATTGTCGGATATAAATTTGTTTCAAAAAACTTCCGGCCTGAGAAATTTGTTTCAGCGATGAGCGCAATGCTAAGTATTCGTCAATAAATAAAAAGTTATTTTTTGGGTAAAATAGT
>DAOWBJ010000317.1 GCA_030634125.1 Victivallales bacterium | reverse complement strand
TACCGAACCTTTACTGCGTTTAATTGTTGAAGCTGACGAACAGTCTCAAATGGAAAGCAAACGCGATGAGATACTGGCAGTGATTCGAGGCTAGGCTAGCGTCACCTTATTTTTTCTTTTTGAGTTTGTCTACATCTTGCTGGGCAAACTCTATTACTTTTTCGAATTTCGGAATATTTTTCTTGTCTACGCGCGTCAAGGTTCTGTGAGCATCTACAACGGTTTCAGCCTGATCCAGTACAGAACAGGAGTCTGCACCAGGCTCGATTTTTTCATTGCATATATTGCAGGTATCTTTATTTACAAATTTGAAAAGCTTGTCCAGTCCGAGACCTTCAAGCAAATAACGATTGTTTTCATCGGCGTTGAGAATCTCTACCTGAACATTCTTTTTTTTGGCTTTCAGACCTATCATAGCCATAATTCCCATGAAAGTGCTGTCCATTCCAAGACATGCTCGTAAATCAATCGCGATCCGGGTAAAATTATTATCCAGGTTTTTGGCAAAATTGCGCAGGGGCAGGCCGTAGTCGAAGTTTGCCCGGCCTTCAACCATAATCGTGTAAACTCCTTTATTGTGAGCTATTAACAGATCGGCCTTTTTCATTAAACAATTTCCCGTAGTTTTTTAAAACTCATGTTACTGTTACAATAGTTCATAGTAATCACTTTATCAACACTGCTTTGATTCTTCTAACGCCCCGGCTTGAACTTTCTTCTTTTTTGATCTTGAATTTACCCAGTTCCCCAGTATTCGCGGCATGTGGTCCGCCACATATTTCCTTGCTGAAATCACCTATATAATAAACCTTGATTTTTTCACCGTAACGGTCTCCGAAAAGTCCGATAGCACCTTCAAGCTGAGCTTCTTCAACCGTCATTTCACGACAAGTAATATCTAATTTTTGTTCAATGACATCATTGACAATAGTTTCAACTTTATCTAAAACTTCCCGCGGTACCTTTTCGTCATGCGAAAAGTCAAATCGCAAGCGGTCAGCAGTAATGTTTGAGCCGCGTTGTTGAACATGATCGCCGATAACCTGGCGCAAAGCCTGCTGCAGGAGATGTGTCGCGGTATGTAAATTCGTGGTTTCACTGGACGCGTCAACTAAGCCGCCTTTGAATTTTTGTTCCGCACCCTTGCGGGACATTTCCTGATGCTTTTTATAAGCCTTATCAAAACCATCCCGGTCAACTTCAAAACCGTTTTCCCTTGCCATATCTTCTGTTAATTCGAGGGGGAAACCGTACGTTTCATAAAGAAAAAACGCTTTTTTTCCGCTGATAAGTTTTTTTGTGATATGGGCGGGAACTTTGGCTATCAATTTTTCAAATTCGCGTGTACCTTTGACCAGGGTTTCGGCAAATTGTTTTTCTTCAATATCAAACTCTTCTTTGATTCTGGTTTCGTTAGCGCTGAGTTCAGGATAAGTTTCCTGATAATCATCAATAATAATTTGTGCGAGTTCAAGGACAAATGCTTTGTCAATACCGATTTTGTTAGCTTCGCGGATTGCGCGGCGGATTAAGCGGCGCAGTACATAAGCCTGGTCAACATTACCCGGCGCGATCCCGTCAGCACTGATGAAAACCGCCGCCCGTATATGATCAGCTATTATGCGTTCTGAATCGCTTCGTTCCGCAGGTGTGTCAATTCCACGAATGTTGTCTAATTTCGCGAAAAGCGGTTGGAATAATTCTGTTTCGTAGCAACTGGCTTTACCCTGCAAGATCGCGGTAACACGTTCGAGACCCATGCCGGTATCGACATTTTTCTGAGCTAGGGCTTCATAGGAACCGTCATCTTTTTTATTGTACTGCATGAATACATCGTTCCAGATTTCGACCCAGAGTTTATTTTCGGGATCAAACACTTCCGGGACTTCTTCTTCGCCGGACCAGTAAAACATTTCAGTATCAGGTCCACAAGGCCCGGTCAAACCGGCAGGTCCCCACCAGTTATCTTTTTTGCCGCATTTAGCGATACGCGCTTCGGAAATACCGAGCTGCCGCCAGATATTATAAGCCTCTTCATCAAAAGGAGCGTTTTCATCACCCTCAAAAACAGTAACCGCAAGTTTATCCAGGGCTATATTGAGCCATTCCGGGCTGGTCAAAAATTCAAAACTGTATTCAATCGCTTCGGCTTTGAAATAATCTCCGAGCGACCAGTTGCCCAGCATTTCAAAAAATGTTAAATGAACAGGATCGCCGACATCGTCAATATCTCCGGTACGGATGCATTTCTGACAGTCAACCAGGCGTTTGCCGGCCGGATGGTTTTCGCCGCTTAAATAAGGAACAAGCGGATGCATTCCGGCAGTAGTGAATAAGCAGGTCGGATCATTTTCAGGTACGACAGGAGCACTTTTGATTTCCTGATGACCTTTGCTGACAAAAAAGTCGATATATTTTCTTCTTAATTCGAAAGCTTTCATTATAATCTATTGTTGTTTATGTAGTTCATCCCTAAAAGATTTTAAAGTGCCTTGTTTACGGCAATTGTCAAATCATTTTACATAAAATTTAAGTTTTTTAGGAAAAATGTCTAATCTTCGGCTCGTCCTGCCTCGGGATAATTTTTATTTGTCAGAATTAATTA
>DAOWBJ010000286.1 GCA_030634125.1 Victivallales bacterium | reverse complement strand
CGAAATAGGCGAACTGACCGCGATCTCATTTCAACATTACCGCGGAGCCTGGATGAAAGAGTGGTATTGCTGCAAGGAAATGGCTGGCGCGAGTATCGCTGTTATAGAAACCTGTCATTATATTGATTTAATGCGTTTCTGGAGCGGCGATGAGGTGGAATGGGTTTTTGCTACGGCTTCACGGCGCAATTTGAGAAGCGAGTATGAATATCCCGATACTTCTTTCTGCCAGTTTGGATTCAGAAAAGGCATGGTCGCTAACATTATCGATTCACATGCCGTGTCGGCTGACCGTTTTAAAGATACTGCCGCTGATTCCAGCAAATCATACGCAACGCTGGAGGGCGAATATATGGACCCGGTTTACGGGCATCGTTTTGAGTATACCATCATCGGGACAAAAGGAACACTGCTGGTCAATATGTTTGCCAAAACCATTTCCGTCATGACCGAAGACTACAAATCCGAAAGCGGCAGGCCGCAAATCGGCTTAAAGCGTGTCGAAGATTATAATAAACAATCAATACACGATCTGGTTCATGACTATGCCGGTCTGGATAATCTGTTTATTGACAGTATACAAAATAATAAACCGGCGGTATTTTCTCCAGAAGACGCGCTGAAAACCCACAAAGTTGTTTTTGCTGTTGAAGCCAGTGAAAAAAGTAATGAAAAAGTAAAATTATCATGAACCGAAAAGACGAAATCAGTAAATTGCTTAAGTTGTCAGAAAATCAAGTACGGCAGCAGGCAGGTACACATTTGAAAGTCTTTGATGATTGCGATGGTATTCACCAACGTATTGCTGATGAAATGATTACTTTTATCAAAGCACAAAATAAAAAAGGCGATAAAAGCAGATTTATTTTACCGGTCGGCCCGGTCGGGCAATATCCTTTGTTTTTGGATATGATTCATCAGGAACAAATTAGTTTGAAAAATTGCTGGTTCTTCTTTATGGATGAAAACGCTGACAATTCCGGCTATGATTTGCCGCCAGCTCACCCCTTGAGTTTTCAGGGTGAAATGCGCGGTCTATGGTTAAATAAAATAGACCCGGAACTCGCGATACCGGAAGAACAGTTATTTTTCCCAGGCAGAAGTAATATCGTGGAACTGGCTGGAATTATTGATTCTGTCGGTGGTATCGATATTTGTTTCGGTGGAATTGGCATTCATGGTCATTTGGCTTTCAACGAACCTGAACCGGGTGTTAGAGAATCAGATCCGCGTTTGGTTCATTTAAATGATTTTACTATTACAATCAATGCCATTCGCGCCAAAGTCGGCGGTAATCTTGAAGGATTTCCGCGCAAAGCTTATACGCTGGGACTGCGTCAAATTCTCGGTGCAAGGAAACTTAGATTAGCTTGTAGAAACGGCATTAATTTAGACTGGGCCAATACTGTACTGCGCCTGACTTTACTGGGAATTTCCGGAGAAGATTATCCATGCACATTTGTGAATGAACATGGTGATTATGAAATATTCACTGATCACGATACATTGCGGCAACCGGAGATATTGTTGTGAAAAAAATAGACATGCATCATCATCTAGTCGAAGAATCAGGCTATGTAGATAATCTGCTTCGGGAAATGGATAAAAATGATATAGAGAAAAGCGCTTTAATCGGACTTGGTCCACTATTCAAAGGCTTGTTTGTTAAAAACGCTCATGACGGAACTTGTGCTGATGATAACGCGGTGGAAAAAGTCGTCAAAGCCCATCCCGACCGTTTTTTCGGTTTCGGATATATTAGCCTGGGAGTTGATACAGAAGCTAAAGTTGATGAATTGTATGAGCGCGGTTTTATTGGGCTAAAATTCCATATCCCAAAAGATCGTTATGATGCCGAAGAATTTTTCCCGGTTTACGAAAAAGCGCAAGGCTATGATATGCCTTGCTTGTTTCACACCGGAGTCGTTCGACTTCCAGAGCCGCATCCCGAAGAACGAGTATCTTCATTTAATATGAACTGTATTCACTTGGAAGCGGTCGCGCAGGTATTTCCTGAATTGAAGATAATTATCGCGCATTTAGGTGTGCAGGATTATTTGACCGCTTTAACTTTGATTCGTATTTTCGACAATATTTATGCCGACTTATCAGGTTCAACGCCCGGCTGGCGCGCTAACCTTTCTATGAATGACTGGAAAAAACTTTTATGGTTTCCAAATGCCCATGAAAAAATCCTTTTCGGTACCGATGTTCATTTCAGTGAAATCGAGTCAAATATCAAAATTTATGAAGAAATTGCCATTTCAGCCGGATGGAATGAAGAAATGAAACAAAATATGTACTATAATAACAGTAGGAAGCTACTAGAAAACAATTCTTAAAAAAGATTTTTAATTAAAATTTTGTTGAAAAATGTAGATAGAAAGTTCATATTAACCTCAAACGCCAAAATAAGAGGTAACAATGAACAATCTATCAGAGATATACTTTAACATTCAAAATCGGCTTTTTCTAATGGTGGGAAAAAAATGGAGAATTATCAGGAAAATTACAGGAGTTTTTAAGAATAATCGACCTAGAGACAGCTTTGCGGGTGGGAGTTTCCGTCGCAAGTACCGTCTGAGGCAACTTTTTCTTGAGCTTTTAAAGAGTTTTCTAAGCTCAACTTACTTGACGAAATTCATAAAGTGGTGGTCAAGGAGAATTATGAAGATAAGATTGTTGGTCACGCGAGCATGGATTCAACTGCGATAAATGGTCGTGAAAAAGCATGTCGAAAAAACACTCCGAAGAAAGAACTTAAGAAGAAAAAACGTGAACGCAAGAGCAAAGCTGAATTCGCAGCAATGAAAGAACAGGAGCTTGGTGAAGTAAAAACCCGGCGGCTTGAACTTCAACCGAATCGTAATCTTGATGAGAATCTTGTTGATTTACCGATAGGGTGTGATTGGAGCAACAAGCGTAACAGCAAGGGTAAGGGCTCACTCATAATTAAATTGGTTTAGTATTATATGATTCAAACATAATAAAAAAGGTAAATAAAACTCAATTACGCTGTTATCCCTGCTTAAATTATTTTTTTTCAGGAGTTGTAATTATTGATTTACAATGTTAT
>DAOWBJ010000047.1 GCA_030634125.1 Victivallales bacterium | reverse complement strand
CTTGATCATTTTTGAACCACTGGTCCTGGTTCCTTTGACTTCGACTAAGCCAGTCCAAACCCCGATCTTCGCGGTTTTGGTATTTTTTTCTGAAGCGACATAGAAGGAAGTGCCGCGAACCGCGGCGACCGCGGCGGGAGTTTCAACAGTCATACTGGACGATTCTCCGCTTATATTTTTCTTGAAACGGTTCCAGATTCTGCCGAAGGAAAGTTTAACTCTTACAGTAAAACTTTTGCCTTTCTTACTCAATTTATCCAATTTGATAAAACTCATCTCATGAACTTTAATTAAGCCTTTGCCGGGGATTTCAAGTGAAACTTCCGCTTTGGCTCCGGTCTTGATCTGGTAATTTCTGGAAAATTGTAGTTTGGGTTTGATTTCGAGCCATTTGCCGCGACTACTTTTGCGGTATTGGGCGGGACCCGAAACTTTGATTACTTTCACCATGAATTTCGCGGCATTGGCATTGAAACAGACTACGGCAGATAAAATCAGCAGGAAAAAACGAGATTTATTCATCAGAGACCCCCTTCACATATTTAAATTTTTATAGAAAAATAAGGAAACATGTTTAATAATATATTGTACAGCATATTTCAAAATATTCAATCATGCTTTTGACTTGTTTTTATACTCACTTCACATATAGTAAGCTATCGTGTAAAAAATGGAAATATATTATAAAGCACGAAATACACGAAATACACCGGGCTTTGCAGTATAGTGAACATAAAATTATGGAGATTTGTTAATGTATAATCCTAAGAATGAAACTCGAAAGTCTGAAGTTCTCCCTTTTACTTCTTACACATACGCCGGACGCTGGGTTACCGATGAAGTGTCTAAAAATAAATTTCCGGAAAAATCAATGGAGTCGCGCGCGGCTTATCAATTGATTCATGACGAAATGAACCTTGACGGAAATCCCGCCTTGAATCTGGCTTCTTTTGTTACCACATGGATGGAGGATGAAGCGCAGAAAATCATCATGGAGTCCCTGAATAAAAATTATATTGACACAGACGAATACCCGCAAACTCAGGTTATTCATGACCGTTTGATGAAAATGATGGGCGACTTGTTTCATTCAGCCGATGCCGTCGGTACGGCGACGATTGGTTCGTCGGAAGCGATTATGCTTGCCCTGCTTGCTCATAAGTGGACCTGGCGCGCCAAACGCAAGGCGGCGGGCAAAGATTATTCAAAACCTAATCTTGTTTTTGGCGGAGACGTGCATTCCTGCTGGGAAAAATTCGCGCTTTATTTCGACGTCGAGATGCGGGTAATCCCGCTCGAGGTGGATAAATATATAATTAACGCCGATGATATTGCTCCGCTGATAGACGAAAATACTATTGCCGTCGGGACTATTCTGGGTACTACTTTCAGCGGACAGAGTGATGACTTTATTGGAATAAACGATTTTCTGGTCAAGTTAAAAGCCGAAAAAGGTCTGGATATTCCTATTCATGTTGATGGCGCCAGCGGCGGTTTTGTCGCGGCTTTCGCATTTCCTGAGCTCTTATGCGATTTTCGTTTGGAACAGGTCAAATCAATAAATATCTCCAATCATAAATTCGGTCTGGTCTATCCGGGAATGGGTACGGTATTGTTTCGCGACGAATCGGAAGTGCCGGAAGATTTAGTTTTCCATATTAATTATCTCGGCGGAAGCATGGCGAACTACAGTTTGAATTTTTCTAAACCAAGTTCTATGATTCTCGCTCAATATTACAATTTCCTGCGGCTGGGACGTACCGGCTACACCAGAATAATCACTAATATTATGGAAATTGCCGGGTTGCTTGAGAAAACCCTCGTTGATACCGGTAAATTTGATATATTGACCGACGGCGGGAAAAAATACCTGCCGGTTGCCGCTCTGATGCTCAAAGATTCGTCAAAATATGATGTTTTCGATATTTCCAAAGAACTCCGGCGGTATGGCTGGATCGTTCCAGCCTACACTATGCCGCCGAATGCCGAAGAAATAGCGGTTTTACGCATTGTCGTGCGCGAGGATTTTTCTATGGATATGGCGGAAAACTTCATTGAAAATATGAAGCAGATTATCGATGAACTTGAAAAAAGACCACAAAAAGCAGCTGTTGATCAAAACGGCGCACACGGGGTTTGTTAAAGGAAGGCAAAATAAATTTTGTTTGAATATTTGATAAAACGTTTAGGATTGGCATTACTTACCTTGTTCATTATTATGATGGTAAGCTATTTTTTATTGCGTCTGGCTCCGGGAGATCCGACACGCAGTTCGATTATGGACGACAATGCCGCTGCCAGTCAGCTTTCTTCAGAGAAGGGTGCTTTGGGCGGCAATATTGCTTTGCGCAAAAAGCTGCATCTTGACAAGCCGGTGTACATCGGTTTCTTTTATTGGTTCAAGGGCGTTGTTCTGCACGCTGATTTTGGTTCTTCCGCTTCGATAGACCCCGGACGTCCGGTTGTGGATATTATTATGGAGCGTTTACCGGTAACGGTGAAACTGAATTTTTTCGCGGTTTGCATAATTTATATCTTAGCGATTCCTCTGGGAGTTTATTCGTCAATTTATCCTGATACGGTTTTTGATCGAAGTACTACATTTGTTTTGTTCTTTTTGTATTCTCTGCCTGGAATGTGGGTGGCATTGCTCTTGCAGGCATATCTTTGTAAAGGTGGTTTATATCCAATATTTCCGCTTGCCGGACTGACTCCTGAAAATCCTGAAAGCCTGACTTCATGGCAATTGCTCTGGCAAACCGCTAAACATTATGTTTTGCCGGTAATATGTTTGAGCTACGCCGGCTTCGCGGGGATTTCCCGTTTTGCCCGTTCAAGTATGCTCGAAGTGGTAAACAAAGAATACATCCGCATGGCGCGCGCCAAAGGTTTGCCGGAGCATGTAGTTATTTTCAAGCACGCATTGCGTAACGGTATGATAACCCTGATAACTTTATTTGCTGGTTTACTTCCGGGCTTAGTCGCGGGCAGTATCATCGTTGAATACGTTTTTAATATCCCCGGCATGGGTTCATTATCATTATTATCCTTAAACAGCCGCGATTATCCTGTACAAATGGCATTATTTTGCTTCGGCGGAGCTTTGACGCTATGCGGAATCCTGCTGGCGGACATACTTTATGTAGCAGTCGATCCCCGAATCAAATTCGCAAAGCAGTAAGGCGAGGCGAACGCCGCCTTCGTTATAAAAAAAAGAAAAAAGAAATCGCGCCGGGGCGTCGCCGGACGCGGTCAAGCGGCGGAACGCTGGTCGCCCGTCTCCAATGGACGAAACTTAAGCCCGCAGGGCGCAAATAGACCAAGTCGACTCTCGAACAGACGAGGCTTTTAAAAATAAGCTTGCGTTATTTTTAAAAGATGCGAGCGTTCGAGCGGCTAACGACAAAACGTAAAAACTGGAGCATAGATGAAACTGACAGATGCCATTCCTGATGATTGGAAAGAACTGCTGAAAACTGAACTCGAGTCTGACTGGTTCGGTGAATTGCAGAGTTTTCTTGACGAGGAATGGCAGAATGAGACGGTTTATCCTGCAGCGGAAAAAATCTTTGACGCTTTAAGTTTGACTCCGCTTTCTGAAGTAAAAGTATTGATTTTGGGACAAGACCCTTATCACGGGGAAGGACAGGCTCATGGTTTATGTTTTTCTGTCCCGGACGGAATAAAAATTCCACCGTCTTTGCGCAATATCTATAAGGAAATGCGTGCTGATTTGAATATCAATACTCCTGACAGCGGATGTCTGGAATCATGGGCTCAACAAGGCGTTTTGATGCTCAATACGGTTTTGACAGTACGCTCCGGAGAAGCTCAATCTCATCAGAAACGAGGTTGGGAAAAGTTTACCGACGCTGTTATTAAACAGGTCAGCGACAAGGCAAAAGCAAGTGTATTTGTACTTTGGGGCGGTTCCGCTCAAAAGAAAGTGCCTTTGATTGACGATAAGCGCCATCAGGTGATTTGCGGAGTTCATCCTTCGCCATTATCGGCATCGCGGGGATTTCTCGGCAGCCGTCCTTTTTCGAAGATAAATGAAGCATTAAAAAGTTTAGACCGTGAGCCCATGGTTTGGGATTCGATAGTTTCACAAGCTGAATTTAATTTTTAGAGGTAATTATATATGGAAATGAGTAGTCAAATAGCCAGGGCGATGATCGCCAGAGCTGAAGCGGACGGATACCTTAATGGTCCACTGGTAGTCATTGAACAATTGGCGGACTGGGAAAAAGATATATTCGTATTTATGTTCAAAGAAGTTGAAAAATACCTTTCATACAAAAAAGAACGTATTCTCTCCGCGGATGAAATAGTTTCCATGTTTACCTATGTTTTTGCCAAATCCGGTGAAGCTGTTACAACCTGGTACAATGGTCAGGAATTTACTTTTGACGCGCACGGCATGTTCGACTGCAAAGTTCCCATGTATAATGACGACAAGCTGTTACAGTATTTCAAAACTGTGAATCTCGCGTCGGACATGGCTGATGCTTTTGGATGCTGGAGTTCTGAAAACGCCGGTTTCTGCGACAAAAATAATATAGATCCGGCTTTGCCCCTCTTTGAGGCTCTCAAATGGACATGGCGGGTCACTGTAAACCTCACAATTGATTACCTCGAACAACTCGGGTTCAAATTCGAGTAAGCTTACTTAATATCTCTGAGGGCTCCTTCAAGTTCTTCGTAGTGTATCAGTTTATTAAATGGAAGAAGACCGGAAAGAGCTTTTGCTTCGACTCGAATACCATCTTCTTCAAGTATAGCGACAGGATTAAGCCCTCCCACAACAACAGCTCCTATACAGCCTTCAGGAACAGGGATATTAAAAAGAGCTTGTCCTGAACGTCCAATTTCCATGAATCCTCCAAGTCCTATCATTTCGAGTTTTTCAGCAAGATTGACAACCAGATCATAGCTTTCCGCGGGAAATTCCCTGAAGCCTATCCCTATATAACCGCTTCCGGTCGAAATTGCTCCCGTGTAATTGGTTCTTCCTCCGCGTATGAAAAGTTCGAGCGGGTCGAGGCTGGTCCCGTCATAATTGATTATTTCCGCCAATCGAACAGGTTTATAATCGTAGAGCTCCATTAAACCGCAAAAAAGCGAACGCACAGGAACGCCGTGTTTAAGCAATACACCGTTGAGAGTTATCGAGCAGACAGTACAAAGCCCGACTTTGCCTTCAGGAATTGTCATATCTTCGATCTTTTCCCCGGGTTTCAAGACACCAACAAGGTATCCCATGGCGTAGCCCATAGCAAAAACACGTTTAATTTGTTCAATTCTTTCAAGGAGAACCGTACGATCCACCAATGTGGTATTAACAACAACTGTTCCCGAGCGGAGTGAAAGATCAAAATTCATTTTGTAAGTCATCTGGTCGATTTTTGCTGACATATACCCGACGCGCTCAAGAATTCGAGAACTGCCTATTTCGTGCCTTCCTTCCTCGGTAATCAATCTCCCCCGTTTCCCTTCGGGCTTAGTTAAGCCGGCATCGTCAAACTGCTGAAGATAGAGCCTGACAGTACGTTCACTTATGTCATAACCCGCTATATTTAATGATTCTGTAATCTTGCTTCCGCTTAAAGGCGTTGTTGAATTTTTAAGAACTTCAAGTATTGCCAGTTTCTTTTTTCCTGTTTTGTCTGATAGTGCCATAATTTAAAGTTTTCCGGTTTGTTGTTATAAAATTAATAAATTAAGACTAAGGAACTAATGGCAAAAATACCCTCCCAATATTTAAAGTCAAGCTTGATTAATAAAATAAGCAAGTTGTTTTTCGGCATTTTTGCCGACCGAGATTTTAAATTTAGATATTTTTGGATTAAACACTTGTTTTTTTATATAGAAAGCTATATTAGATATAGTAATATACGGCAAGATAAAGCGATATGGTTGGCATTGCTTTGCCAAACAAGCGTTAATATAATAAAAATAATTCGGCATTAGGCCGGATAAAACAAAAGGAAAAAAGTAAATGAATAATTACGCGCAACGAATTTATGAAGGTTTGCAACAGGAACTGCCATGGCAGACAGAGTTTTTGCAAAGTGTTTTTGAAGTTTTTGATTCTCTCGACCCTTTACTTGACAGTAATGACAAATATGAACATTTCCGTATTCTGGAACGTATTACAGTTCCTGAACGTATCATCATTTTTCAGGTTCCGTGGGTTGATGACAAAGGTGACATTCTAGTGAATCGCGGTTATCGTGTACAATTCAACAGTGCAATTGGTCCTTATAAAGGCGGCTTGCGCTTCCATCCTTCCGTTAATTTAAGTATTCTTAAATTCCTCGGATTTGAACAGGTTTTCAAAAACAGCTTGACTACGCTTCCTATGGGCGGCGGTAAAGGCGGCAGCAACTTTGATCCTAAAGGCAAAAGCGATATTGAAATTATGCGTTTCTGCCAGAGTTTTATGCGTGAACTGCAAAGCCATATTGGGCCGGATACAGACGTGCCTGCCGGTGATATTGGTGTCGGCGGTCGTGAAATCGGTTACCTTTTCGGTATGTATAAAAAGATTGTAAACGCACATCAAAGTGTACTTACGGGGAAAAGCCTTAATTTTGGCGGCAGCTTGATTCGCCCTGAAGCTACTGGTTACGGTAATGTTTATTTCGCGCTTGAAATGCTTAAAACCCGCCGCGAAGATTTTGACAATCGAAAAGTTATGATTTCCGGCTCAGGTAATGTCGCGCAGTTTACCGCGCAGAAAATCATCAATGAAGGCGGTAAGGTCATTACAATGTCTGACTCAAGCGGTTCTATCCTGTGCAAGGAAGGTTTGACACATGAACAACTTGAGTTCATTATGGACTTGAAAAATGTCAAACGCGGACGTATCAGCGAAGTATCTGAGAAATTTAGTGGAATTGAGTTCTGCGCTGGACAAAAACCATGGCAGTTAACAGAAGCGGATGCCGCTTTGCCAAGTGCTACTCAAAATGAACTTGAACTTGAAGACGTCAAAGCTTTGGTTAAAGGTGGTTGCGTATGTGTTTCTGAAGGAGCGAATATGCCGACTACTCCGGAAGCGGTTGAATATTTGCTGGCGAATAATGTATTGTTTGGACCGGGTAAAGCAGCCAATGCCGGCGGTGTGGCGACTTCCGGTCTTGAAATGAGTCAGAACGCAATGCGTGTTGGTTGGGAAGCTGCTGAAGTAGACCGTAAACTCCACGATATTATGCGCAGCATTCACTCTGTAAGTAAAGATGCCGCAGACGAATTCGGCGCAAAAGATAATTACGTCCTCGGAGCGAATATCGCCGGTTTCCGCAAGGTTGCTGACGCGATGATCGATCTGGGAGTATAGTAATTACAAAAAATATGTTTCTTTGAGTTTAAAACAGGATTATCTATGCGTTATTTCATGTATGCGTATTTGTTGATATTTTTTGTTAGCATTTTGATTAACAGTATTTTGTTGGTTCGCGCAAAAGCGAATATATCATTATTAATTTACGAGATTTTAGCGGCGTCCTACCTGATGGCGGTAACGCTCATTTATTTTACTCCCGGTTGGATGACTGTTGTGAATATCTGGTTTTGTCTACTAATCGTTCTCTTTGTCATAACGGACATTTACATGACGGTATGGGGCAGGGATGAATGGATTTGTCCGCCCGGCTTCAAGCACACAGGAAGCGAATTAGAGTTAGCGCGAATAGTAACGGTAATTTTCGTAGCCCCGGCCTACATCAGCGGAATCATGCTCCTGCTGCAAGTCTGGCTGAAAGATTAATTTTTTACGAGAGTTTCAGTTTAAACAGGGGGCGTGAGAGCGAATTGCACAGCGGGGTAACCATTTCGCGGCAATCCTTTTCTACTTCGGGCCATGAAGCGTCGAGCATTTGCGCCGCGAAACTTGACATGTCTGGAATCGTTATAAATATCGGTAAATCTTTTTGACCGGCTTGTTCGGCAGCTAAACGCCCGGTAGTCGCAATGCAGTTGTCAATTGCTTTTCCGGCTGAAAACAAATAGGGAATTAAAACCATTTCGGTTAAAGGGCCGGTGAGTCCGTGAAAACGACAAAATTCATTTATCATGAAAAATATTCGAATTGACGGGAACATCCCGCTGACTCCAATTAAGCGAATGACTTTGGCGTCGATCAAACTGCGCGCGGAAACCGCAAGCTCCTGCTCCAGGGCTTTTGCTTTAACCAGCCAGCGATTATCTTCTTCCCAGGTATCTAAAGATACCGCTTCGATGTCTTCACTGGCAAATTCTTCAGTTTCATAATGCTTTGCCAGTTCGATGAAAAGCTCCGGCGCCGCGTTTGTTATGTTTAGATGCTGTGCCGCGGAAACTACTTTGCCGCAGAGCTCGTCGATTGAATTAAGGTTTACACCAAGATGTTTCTGGAGAAGTTTTTTGATGGTATTGAACTCCGGGTCAATAGTCAGTTGAGAGCAAGCGTTGCTGCGCAGGAAGATGGCGGCGATTTCAGGGAAACCGGTGTCCTTGAGGATACGGACAACGCTGTTGTTGATTTCGGATAAAGTAAAAACTTTTTCTTTTCGTTTGCTTTTCTGCAGCGAAAATTCTACCGCGAGGCTGATATCGTCCGCGAGATAACTTTCGGTAATTCCGGCGGCGAGAAAGCTTTGAATAATCCTGCTTTGCAAGCGGTCAGGATCAAAAGCGCTGGCGATGCCTTCTGAACTCGTGAGCATAATGGAAGTATCCGCTAATTTTATCATAATTTATTTCAACGCTCTTATTTCTTCTATGAATTCATCTACATCTTTGAATTTGCGATATACTGACGCAAAACGCACATAAGCGACATGATCAACTTTTTTCAGGGCGCGCATAACGTGATTGCCAATTTCAGAACTGGAGACCTCTTTATCATGTTGTTCCTGGATGGAACTGTAGATATCTTCAAGCATTTGGTCAAAGGTTTCCGCGTTTATGGGACGCTTGTAACAAGCGTTTTCGACACCGCGGCGAAGCTTGTCTTTGTCAAAATCTTCGCGAATATCGTCTTTTTTGACAATTTTTAATTCAACCTGAATAATTCCTTCATGAGTAGTGAAACGAT
>DAOWBJ010000092.1 GCA_030634125.1 Victivallales bacterium | reverse complement strand
GGAAGACATTGGGGGTGTCAAAAGAGTTTAGTGAGCTAATCAAGAACATAGTGCCGCTTAATGGATACCAGATAGAAACCCTCCAGGAAGCAGAAATAGATTGGGAGAAAAGCAGAGTGTTTTTAGAACAAAGCAGAGCATTGTTAGGAAACAGTGTATTTGAAGAGCTGTGTGCTGAAGTAAAAGGCAGAGTACTCAGTAGCATATACGGCAACTCCGCTAAGCCCATCAAAAGCCCTATCGCATATCTAATAACACTTATCAGAAGTGAATTATTGGGCGAATTACCTCTATACTAAAAGCGTGAACTTTGAAGAAATAAAGCCTATATTTTACCTTATTACTCCACATTTTCTACGGACATAAATATTCTTGCAATTTCGTTTGTGAACTCAAAATTCAAAAAGCGTGAACTTTGAAGAAGTGCTCGTGAACTCTGAAGAAGTGCGGCGTGAACTTTGAAGAAGTAAAAATGGAAATTTAGTGTAATATTTCTATCAAATCAACCTTTTCAAGCTCGAAAGGAGCAGTTTTCAGGAGCGTGAACTTTGAAGAAATATGACGTGAACCTTGAGGAAGCATCTTGCCACAAAAACGATACTCCTCTTATAGTTTTCTCTTTTTCTCTTATAGACTTTTCTCTATAAGGGATGCTTTAAATTTCTACAGGAAAAAATAAAAAAATATGTGAGTTACGATTGCTGATGGATATGTGTATTTTTAAGAGGGGGACGTTTTGGGGGTCTTTTGAGTTGTATGTAGACGTATATGGGTGTATATTAGTATACATTGGGAAAAAACCAAAAAGCCCTTAAGTAGAGATTCTTGAGGGTAAATTAGTGGTACCGAAGGTGGGATTCGAACCCACACTCCCTTGCGGGAACCAGATTTTGAGTCTAGCGCGTCTGCCAGTTTCGCCACTTCGGCATATCCTGAAATGAACAGGTCTTTACTTTACTGCTAAAATTATAAAAAGCAAATCACTTATTAATGGAATCAGTAAAATATTATTCCATTCTTTATTACTGTATTTTCATTATTCTTATTTGAATATCCAATTCGCACGGATTATAGTGTGGATGCTCGGCTTCCAGTTTTACAGTTTGAAACCTTAAAATATTGCGTCCATGATCCATTTTTTATTTATTGTTTCCTGTGGCATCATGTCGGCCAGTATATTCCAGGAAGCAAAGTCTTTGCAATAAAGCGGCGTTCCATTATCACTATCATAATTTTCGGCAAATGAACCGATTTTATTGAGGGAATGTACGAGCATATTTATCGTTCTGGAAGACAAAATTTCCGCCTCCCCCGCAAACCCATAAAAAAGCAATGCGTGAAACATAAAATAATTTAATGGAACCCAGACCGGTCCCTGCCAATTCGAATTAGTTAAGCGATTGGGATCCATAAATCGCGGCGGATTTCCCCATATCGCATTGTTATAATATTCGCTGGAGCGGGAAAGACTGCCTGTTCTCGGGATGCCAGCCTGGCATACAGCGGAATCAGATTAGAGCAGCTCTGGAAGCTGTCTTTGCCGATACTACTTTTTAAATAGGGATCAGAAAACGAGAATTGAAATTTCCCGGTCAATAAATTAAAACTTGAATACGAGTTAACTTCTTCGTTCCATAAGACAGTATTGATATTATTTTTAAGGTTTTTGTATGAGGTCCTGAACATCAAAAGTTTGTCATTATTGATGGATTGGCAACCCCGGTCGCCGGTCAACGAAGCTATTGTCAGCGCATATATAAGGTATGTGTAAAAAAATGCCACAACCATATTTAACGAGAAGCATCTGCCTACAAAATAGTGTAGTTTAAACATAAAGCTCGCATCTTTTTTGAAAAATCGTTTCGCTTTTTTCAAAAAAGCCGAGCTTTTCGAGAGCGGATTTGGTCTAATTGCGCCTTCCGCCGCTTAACCACGGAGCCGTTACATCCGGTTTTTCTCTAAATATGGCTTATTTAAGGATTTATGTCGAAAAAACCTTGAAAAAACGGTAATTTGCTGTATTATTAAAACTTGTCGTTTTTAACTTCCGGCTAAGTGGCTGGATTTTAAATTGGGTTTTAATAATTAATAAACTAAACAAATTAACCAAATTAACCAAAAACAAACAACATGACAGAAAAAAACTCCCCCCAAACTGCCGATCTAATGAATTTTGTTGACTTAAGTAACATGGATTCAATGGATGCCCTGCTCGGAAACGAAACCAAAAGCGATTTCGCGGAAGGTTCCATTATTGAAGGATCAATTGTAGAAAAACGCAATGACGGCGTATTAGTTGATATTGGCTACAAAGCGGAAGGCTTTGTCCATTCCAGCGAATTCCGTAAATGGGAAGAAGCTAAAGTCGGCGATAAAATCGATGTATTCCTTGAAGAGATCGAAAACGAAAACAGCATGCCTGAATTAAGCATGGCAAAAGCTTACTCGATCAAAGCATGGGAAAAAGTTACTAAAGAAAACGCTGAAGGCAGTATTGTCAAAGGTGTAATGAAGCATCGCGTTAAAGGCGGTATCATTGTTGATGTTGACGGAGTGGAAGCATTTCTGCCCGGTTCACAAATTGACATTGGTCCGGTCCGCAACATGGATGACTACCTTGGTAAAGAATACGAAGTCAAAGTACTCAAAATTAACGAAGACCGCCACAATATCGTGGTTTCCCGCCGTGAACTTCTCGAAGAATCTATGCGCGATAAACGTTCCTCTCTCCTTAAAGACATGGCTGTTGAACAAATACGCGCAGGTGTGGTCAAAAATATCACTGATTTCGGTGTGTTCATTGATCTCGGCGGTGTAGATGGCCTGCTGCATATTACAGATATGTCCTGGGGCAGAATCTCGCATCCTTCAGAAATGATGGAAGTTGGCCAGGAAGTAGACGTTATCATCCTTGATATCGACTACGAAAAAGAACGTGTTTCTCTCGGTTACAAGCAGAAAAGCGAAAATCCGTGGGAAGCTGTTGAAAATAAATATCCCGTTGGTTCCATTGTTAAAGGCCGCATAGTAAATATTATGCCTTACGGTGCCTTTATGGAAATCGAAGACGGCGTTGAAGGTTTGATCCACGTTTCTGAAATGAGCTGGACTAAACGCATCACTAAAGCCGGCGAAGTCGTCAGCGTTGGTGAAGAAATCGAAGCTGTTGTTCTGGATATCAATAAAGACAACAAAAAAATCTCTCTCGGTCTGCGCCAGAAAGAACGCAACCCATGGGAAGTTCTCGCTGATAAATACCCAATTGGAACTAAGATTAAGGGTAAAGTTCGCAATATGACCAGTTACGGCGCATTTGTCGAAATCGAAAATGATATCGACGGAATGATTCACGTTTCTGATATGAGCTGGACTCGCAAAATCAATAATCCGACTGAAGTTCTCAAGCCCGGTGATGAAGTGGAAGCTGTTATCCTGGATATCAATCCTGACCAGCAGCGCATCTCACTCGGTCTGAAACAAAACGAAGAAGATCCATGGGCGCAAATCAATGAACTTTACAAAGTCGGCGATATCGTCACAGGTAAAGTTTCTAAGGTTACCGCTTTTGGAGCATTTATTGAATTATCCAACAAAATTGATGGCTTGATTCATATCTCTCAAATAAGCAAAGATCATGTTGAACGCGTCAAAGACATGTTGAACATCGGTGATGCTGTTGAAGCCAGAGTTATCAAAGTTGATAACGACGAACGTAGAATCGGATTAAGCATCAAAGCTGCTAAAGAAGATTTCACTGCAGCCGAACTCAAAGTAGCCGAAGAAGAATACTCCGCGGCATTGAAACCTGGTGATGAAATGGTGGATATGGGCGAAGTGTTCAATGATCTGGATGCTTTAGATCTCAAAAAATAAAGCCCGGGGGCTTATCAATATTTAAAGCGGTTCCGCAATAATTGCGGAACCGCTTTTTTTATTATTACCTGGTATGTTTTCGTTAGAGGTCAATAAGTTTATCTTTTTCTGTTTCACCGGACATTACGGGGCTTGATTTGAAGTAACTCTTTGATTATAAATAGCTTAATCTTGATTTTGTTTTTTATTTTCCTGACTACATCAGTTTTACTTCAAGTAATTTCAATATTTGTTGTTGCTCCTCATCTAGAGTTGAAATGTTGGTTTTTACAACTGTTCCGTCAATTAAATTTTCTACCTTTCTGATAGATTTTAAACGGTCAATAATACCTTCAAAAGTCCAGCGCTTATCTTTTCCTTTGCCGTCTTCATCGAACAAAGGCTGAAGTTTTTGCATTGCGTGCCATTGCAAATAATAAGCAAGCATAACTATAAAAATATGTGCCTTAATTCTATCATCAGACTTATGATATACAGGTCTAAGCTCAAGCATGACGGTTTTCATATTTTTAAAAGCTTGTTCTGCTTTTTGCAAATTTCTATAACTGTTAACGGTCTCCTGTTTACTCATAAGTTCTGTGCTCGAATCTGTTTTAATTGCATAACAGCCGTCTAATTCTTTTTCCTTTTCAATAATATCACGCTTTAGACTCCAAGAAAGTTCCCCGTTTTTAGCGACCTGCCAGTTAAAAAACTTTTCAATTTTATATTTTGCGAATATCCTCCCGACGCCGGCGGATACTTTTTGTATTTGCCGTTTTCTTTTTACGGCGGCTTTTATGCTCAATAATTCTTCAACTTTTGCTATTAGTTTGTCGCGTGTATCGCGCTCTTTTTGCATTTCATTATCATTTTTACAAAGCATGTATCTTGTTTTTTTATCTTCCGAATCAAGAACTTCTGTAATATTCATCTGGTCAAATAGATCCATCTGAATATCTTCTTTTTTTATTAAAGTTTTGAGTTCAGTATGCGTTAAAGCAGTTATTATTTTGAAATCAGTTTCCTTTATTTCATCGATTCTTTTCTGGGTTAACATTCCCCTGTCGCCAGTAAAAACAGCCTCTTTTATTCCGTATGTTTTTGAAATCTTTTTTACTTGATCCAAAACCGTTGTCTGATCCGAGGTGCTCCCTTTAAATATCTCTACAGCAACTGGACATCCCTCGTTATTGGTTAATAACCCCAATGCTATTTGCTTATATCCATGTTTGCCATCTTTAGCTCGACCGTAGCATACATTTTTCGACTTTTTGTATTCTCCTTCAAACCAGGTATTAGTTATATCATACAAAACAATACAGCCATTCTGAAAATGTTTTTTGGCGAATTTTTGCTCAATTTTGCTTTTTCTGTTCAATAACTCATCCATCGGCTGATAACAATGTTTTTCTACATCGGGGCGTTTTCCGTAAGCATGACCAGCAAGTTCCCATAAAGCAGTGTCATTAAAAGTATTTATTAAGCTTAATTTGCTGCCTTGATACAGTATTCGTCCAATAATCATTGCCATGACGTTTTCACGCCATTGTGTTTTGCTTGAAAAGATCGCATTTTCTAAGCCAATTTGCCGCGCCAAGTCTTTGAGAGCGTAAGATGCGCCATACTCGTAGACTGCTCCATTTTCAAGATCTGAAAGATTAAAATCACCTTGCTTACCTTTTAAAAATGATTTTATGTTGCGGATTAATTCTGGCGGTAAATCTGAAATATTGGCTATAGTTCTATTTTTAACTACTCCACTATCACGATATGACTCTCTTATCAGAGTGGATTTATACTTTTTCCCTTTTTTCTCGCTTTTAACTACAGTTATATACATTCTGACTACCTATATTAAGGGTTAAAATACAAATATAAACTAATTTACGCAAAAGTCAAATTGTTTAATGATTTTATTTAATTTATTTTCTGACTACATTTTTGCAAAAAAACGAGCTCAACTAAGCTCAAAAAAATCCAGTAATATCCGTTTAAGTATTTTTCTGATTTTGTCTGCGGAGCCTAAATATTCAGAATGTGTACACGCTTGACTTTTTCCGGTGCCGGATCCTTTCCCGCAAGCATTATCGTTATCATTATCATTTATTTTTTTTCGATAAGTATACTGAAGATAATAATAAATTTTTCCGTTAATATTCTTAGGATATATCCGTTCTTTCATAATTCAGCTCCTATATAACACTACATTTACCAAAAGATAAAGTAAAACAGCACAAAATATCATCTAATCAAACAGTAAAATATAAAATTTCTTAATATTTTACACTTTTATTATTAACACTACATGTTGAGGCGCTTTAACTCCTTGAGCAAGAAAAGGTTGAAGATTATTTTTTTATTGTTCTGGAAAACTCAGGAATAAGAGTTTCATCAATTTCAACAGTGCCCATAAGACATTCCCGATTAGGACGTATCATGGCACGCCTGAGCCGATGTAACCACTTCCAAAGTCCAAGAACGCATTGCAATCCAAGCGCGTTAGCTCCATATTTTTGACTGGTTATATGCCACATGGCCTCAAGCCATAGAGTCAAAGGTTTTCTCGTACCATGAAAAATAGTACCAGAGGTAATCGAAATTTGCCGTTTGCATTTTTCACATTCAAACAATCCACGCTTAGTTTGCTGATATTCTTGCTTTCCGCATTTGGGACACATGACTCCGTCAGACCATTTGAATTGCGCCAAATACTCAAGACAGGCATTCTCTGTCGAAAACCCTTCTTCTAAATTCAGTAAGTGTGCGTGGGTAATCTTCCATACGCATACACTACATGTAGTATGTCAAGGAGTCAAGTGCATACCCCAGATTGATAAATTTGAGTTGCTTGATATCCACCCCTACGAAGAGGAATATCGAGTCGCAATTGCCGAATGTTCTCTT
>DAOWBJ010000301.1 GCA_030634125.1 Victivallales bacterium | reverse complement strand
GGCAATCGCTTCCGGGAATTAGTTGCCGGTTGCTAATACTGATTGTTTTCGTAAATATCTAAAACAATTTCTGTCGCGGCACGGGCATCTTCACCTGATACCATTGGCGGTCTGTTTTGGCGCACGGCTTCGATGAAATCGCAAATAATGCTTTCGTGTCCGCCGGTTTCCTCAACAAGGGCGTCTCCCGCGCCGCTATGAACATGTTTTCCTTTACTTACACTTGGATTGTCAAATCCTTTGATATTCCAGTCGCTGATAATAGTATTCTTCAGAATTAACGAACCTTTATCAGTAACAATCATCAGCTCCGGTTCAAATCCGGGATACGCGCAGGTGGAAGCAGTAATTGTTCCGATCATACCATTAGAATGTTTTAAAATCGCCACACCATGATCTTCGCCTTCAATATCGTGGAGAAATGTTCCCAGCATACTTAGCACCTTGCACGGTTTACCAAAGAACCAGGCATATAAATCAATTTGATGGCAGGCTTGCTGAATAAATGGCCCGCCGCCGTCTATCTCGTAACCGCCGCGATATGGCGCGCTGTCATAATATGACTGGTCACGCCAACAGTTTATGGCATAATCAGCGGCAATGACTTTGCCCAGGCTTCCCTGTTCCAATAATTCCTTTAGAATCATAATATCAGGATTACTCCGGTATTGATAACATACTCCAAGCAGAACGTTATTACGTTTGCAGGCATCAATCATATTAGTCATGGCGGCACGGCTAATATCCAAAGGTTTTTCAGTTAAAACATGTTTGCCGGCTTCCGCCGCCTTGATTGTCCACTTGTTGTGCAGGCCGTTTGGAGTCGCGACAATCACCGCGTCATAATCGCAAGTTATTTCACTTAAGTCATTTACCACCGGAACACAATCATCCGCGTCCGGCGGACGTTTGCCGCCGCGGGAAATTATTCCTGTTAATTCCGCGTTCGCGATTTTATTGATTGCCTGACAATAAGTATTCGAAATATTACCGCTGCCGACTATTACAAATTTTAACGCTTTCATAAAAAAATCTCCGTCTTTTTGCCGTTATTATTTAAGTTAAGTATTTTGTTGTAAGGTATTTACAAAATTTAAATAAATCCGTTATTTTTTGTTATGACCTGTTTTATAAAGTATTTTGGAATACATTTATTTCAAGTGATAATCTCATTTATTTGTCTTTCTTTATGAATATTAGTTGAAACTAACTTGCAATTATTCTTTCACCGCAATATAGTAGTATTTAGCGTTGAGTTTCTGCTTACATTTGAGATTCAATTGCGATTACATATATTTTAGTAACAAAAATTGCCCGAAAGCAGGACAATTGCTGTTCAAAAATGTATACTTTATTCGTTTCGATATTTTGTACGGGACGTTAGATATTATTAGATTATTATTGAGAATATGACAGGAATTACTTAATGAAATCAGGAAAATTTATATTTGTAGACTTTAGCAAAGCCTTAGCGAGTGTTTTATGCATCTGTTGAGGGCTCAATAATCTGATCGTGTATATTTTTGACTGCTATTGCTGTTCGGGCCTTAATATAAAGGCTGGGAATGGAACAGTTTGATTTTTATAAAGAAACTTCAATAAATGAAGAGAATTCTACTGACAGTGTAGTATCTCGGATTTTGCCTTAAACCGCCCGAATGAGTCCGGTTTCCCTTGATGAATATATTGGTCAACGTCATATACTGGCGCCTGACAAATTATTACATCGCGCTATTACCGCGGACCGTTTTACCTCAATAATCCTTTCAGGTCCTCCGGGGACCGGCAAGACCAGTCTGGCGGAACTCATTGCCCGCACTACTAATTCCGCATTTGTTCGTTTATCCGGTGTGAGCTGCAGTGTCGCCGATATTCGTAAACAAGTCAAGATCGCCATTGAACGCCAGTTAGCGGTAAAACGCAAAACAACTTTATTTATTGATGAAATTCACCGCTTTAACAAAGCTCAGCAGGATTCTTTGCTGCCTGACGTGGAAAACGGTATTATCCGTCTGGTCGGGGCAACAACCCATAATCCGCAATTTTATATTATCGGTGCCTTGCTGTCGCGTTCTTTAGTCTTCACGCTCGAGGCTTTATCGCCGGAAGATATCAAAGTTTTATTAAAACGGGTCGTTAAGCATGAAAGCGGATTTGCTTCGCTCAAGCTTAAGCTGACGAAAAAAGCATTGGATTTTCTATCCGGCACTTGTGAAGGTGACGCGCGTAAAGCTTTGACCGCTCTGGAAATCGCGGTTTTGACGACGAAGCCGGGTGATGATGGAGTTATAAAAATTACAGAGACAGAAGCTTCTGATTCGATTCAACGCAAAATAATCAATTACGGAGATGACGGGCATTATGATACCGCCAGCGCTTTCATCAAAAGCATGCGCGGCAGTGATCCTGACGCGGCGGTTTACTGGCTGGCTAAAATGCTTCATGCTGGTGAAGACATTAGATTTATCGCGCGGCGGATTGTTATTTTTGCTTCGGAAGATATTGGTAATGCTGATCCGCGGGCTATTACACTGGCGACTTCGGCGATGCAGGCAATTGATATGATCGGCATGCCGGAAGCGCGCATTATTTTGTCACAGGCTGTTACATATTGTGCCACCGCACCCAAAAGCAACGCTGCTTATGCCGCGATAGGGGAGGCGCTGGACGATGTTCAAAATGAACGCGTTCAAGCCGTTCCGGTGCATTTGCGCGATTCTCATTCTACAGGCACAGCTGAAACACAGAAGGATGCGTACAGTTATAAATTTCCTCATAATTTTACGAATGGTTTTGTGCCCCAGGAATATATGGGCGTTGCCAGGAATTATTATTATCCGGCGGGACTGTGATACGAAG
>DAOWBJ010000293.1 GCA_030634125.1 Victivallales bacterium | reverse complement strand
TAAGATTTTACTTCGATTTTTTCGAGGCGGCGGCTATGGCGGTCTTCATTACTGTAAGGAGTCGCGAGCCAGGCGTCAACTATTTCCATCATGCCTGCTGTATCGAGACTGTCGCCGGACAGTACAAGGACATTACTGCAATTGTGCGAACGTGATTTTTTCGCGGTGTCAGAGTTTGCAACCAGTGCCGCGCGGACGTAGTTGTAACGGTTGGCGTTAATTGACATACCGATTCCGCTGCGGCAGATCAAAATTGCGCAGTCAGCTTGACCAAAAGAAACAGCTTTAGCCGCTTCATTGGAGAAATCAGGGTAATCGTCCGAGGCATCCAGTTCATAAGGGCCGAAATCAGAAATCTTTATATTTCTCTCAGCCATCGCGGTCAACAATTCTTTTTTCAATTCAAAACCGCCGTGATCAGTCGCGACAGCAACAGTAAGATCTTTTCCAAACCAATCTTTAATTTGTTCCATTATTTGCCTCTTTTATTTTTGTTATTTGAGGAAACAAGTTATCCAAAGCCTGTTTCATTTGTTCAAAACATTCTTTATAAACCGCGTAACTGCCGCCAAAAGGATCAGCCACATCGCCGCCTATAGAAAAATCCAGTAATAATTTTGTTTTTACCTCAAGTCCTGTGTCAATACTTGCGACTTGCAGACGATGACCTTCGGTCATGGTGAAAATATGGTCAATATCTTTCACTGTTTCCCGCGTTAAAATTTTACTGCGGTGATTTTTTAAATCAATATTATAATCAGTCATAACCTTTACCGCGTTTTCAGAAGCCGGTATGCCGTTGCCGGCAAAAGTCCCCGCGGACAAAACCGCAATATCATTACGTTCCGCTTTACGGCATAAATGCGTGAAATACGCAGCCGCCATCGGGCTTCTGCAAATATTTCCGGTACAAACAAATAAAATTTTCATTTGAAACTCATATCAGCTGATTATAAAAATAAAAATACTTAAGCGTATAAGATAAATCATTAATTAAAAATCTCAACCTTTTTGTAAAATTAATTGCAGATGTTATTGTATAAAACTGTAGTTTTAACATTTTTTTAAATGAAAACACCTTCAAAAAAAGAATATTAGAATAAATGACTTTATGCAAAAAAGACAAGAATAAAGTGGGTAGCGATATTTTCCCCCATGCCGGGAGCGCTGGTCGCCAGACCGGCATTTATTCACCCCACAAAGGCTGGTATACAAGGGGATATTTACCTCATTACGACCAGGGAGGAATACATCAAGCGATAACATATCGCTTAGGAGACAGCATCCCTCAAGGTATATTAAAAGATATGCAATTTGAATTGAAAAATGTTGCCCCTGAATTCATGGAAATAGAACGACGTAAAAAAATAGAAAAGTGCTTAGATAAAGGACATGGTTCTTGTATTTTGAAAAATATAGAATGCGCGAAAGTTGTAGAGAATAATTGGCGGCACTTTGATGGTATGCGTTATGATTTAATAGCGTATGCAGTCATGCCTAACCATACACATATTTTGATAAAAGTATATGATGGAATTGGGTTGGCTGAAATTGTAAGATCATGGAAAAATTATAGTGCCCGGCGTATAAATGAGATTATTAAGAATGCCGGTCTGGCGACCAGCGCTCCCGGGAGTTTGTGGCAAAGAGGGTATTGGGATAGATATATTCGAGATGAAAAACACTTTTATCAAGCGATAGAGTATATTAGGAAAAATTTAAACAGTGGCGGAGTATTAAAATATGCTGAATAAGCCGGAAGATAAAGATATTTCGATATTAACCAGTGAGTATTGTAGGTTAGACGACAAGTTTGATTTTGCCGATAAAACTATTGAGCTGGATTTAGGCTGCGGCAAGGGGTCGTTTACAACGAAATTAGCTTTGCGTTACCCCGAACGAATGATTTTCGCCGCGGACGTAATGATCGGGCGTTTACGCAAGCTCCAGAAGCGCAATGATCGCGAGGGTGCGTTCAATATTCATCCTTTACGGGTGGAAGCGAGGCATTTGCTTTCCATGATTCCGGACAGGACTTTAACGCGTCTGCATATATTATGTCCTGATCCATGGCCTAAAGGGCGGCATCGCGCGAACCGTTTACTGTGTTCCGACTTTGTTTCGCAACTGCACCGTGTACTTAAAGACGGCGGGCATTTCCATTTTTCAACTGACGATGTGCCTTATCATGACATTGTCCGGCGGGTAATTGTCGCGAGCGGTCTTTTCGAAGAGAAAAATGAATTATTAGCGGATTTCGCAGACATCAAAAGTGATTTTGAAATACGCTGGAATGAACAGGGCAAAAAAGTTTACCATATTTTGTGGGTCGCGAAAAAGAAAAAATAAAATCGCACCGGGACGTTCCCGGACGCGGTCCAGCGGCGGAACGCTGGGCGCCCATCTCCAAGCGGTCTTTATTTACCTCGAAACGTGCAAAAAAAGGTGCCATTTAGTGCCGTTCTTGACTTTCAAAAACTTTTAAATCATCTATATTGGCTATATCAGTTTTTTTAATTAATGAGGTTATTGTTATGTCAAGTAAAGTCGTCAAACTCGAAATCGGAACCGTCTATCAGAAAACCAAAAACGGGAACTATTATTTCAGGTATCAGGTCAAAGGACAGCGCAAAGCCGTCAGTCTGAAAACCAAAAACCGGCAAAAAGCACTCAATAAAGCTCAAGCTTTGATCCCGATACTCAAAGCCTCAAGTACGGAAGTCATTTCAGCCCACGTTCAACGGATGTTGCTGACAATATTTGAGCTTACTCCTCCTCAAATATTTTGCGTTTTTGTAGCCACGACATTTTTCCACTTCTTTTCTCGTCTGCTATTGACTTATGCTTATATGAGGTTATACTAGTATTGAATCTTTAAAATGGAGTAGCCACGATGTACATAGAAGAAATAAAAAAGAAACAAGGAACCAAAAC
>DAOWBJ010000156.1 GCA_030634125.1 Victivallales bacterium | reverse complement strand
ATTATCCGCGGTGATAGTGTTCAACTTCAACAAGTTCTGCTAAATCTGATGCTCAACGCTATGGACGCTATGAAAGGCATGGATCACCAAAGTAAATTACGAATAGTGGTGGATAAAGCCTCGAATTGCAGAATAAAACTATTGCCGCCAAGCCCTGATACTGATATAGATTCATTTTATGTCGTTTGTGTAAAAGATAATGGTTACGGCATAGACGGCGATACCATGAAACATATTTTCGACCCGTTTTTCACCACTAAACCAATTGGCGAAGGCACCGGCATGGGGCTGGCAATGGTTTACGGGGCAATCACCAACCATCACGGCTGGGTTCAAGTGCAAAGCAAAGTAAACAAAGGCACCAAATTCTACCTGTTCCTGCCAATGGCAAAGTAATTTGTATCAGTTCGCCTTGGATCTGTATTCAAAACCATCAGCGGGGCAGGCTCCGGCGCTCTCTGAAACATCATGCTGACATTCTCGACAGGATTTCATATTTTCAGCTCCTGCCGGACGCGGCTATTTTTTCTTTTCTTTTTTCTTGTGTCCGAGGATTTCTTCGATGAAGTAACGGGGTCTGGCGCGAACATCAGTATAGATGCGTCCGATATATTCCCCTACAATCCCTAAAGCGGTAACTTGGAAACCACAGATGAAAAAGAGAATCGCGAACAGCGTGAATACACCTTGCTGCGCCCATACTTCACCCATGACAAAATAACGCATTATTAAGATGTAAGCACCCAGCAGCACACCCAGTCCTGAAATTAATCCGCCTATTATGCTCAATACACGCAGAGGGAAAGTAGTCATACAGGTCAAGAGATTGAACTGCAGATTAATCAGTTTCCATACAGAATATTTAGAATCACCAACCGCGCGTTCATCGTGTTTAACCTCGATCTCGCAAGTATAGCGCGCAAAACTATTGCCCAGAACAGGGATAAATGTACTGTTTTCGCGGCATTCAAGCATCGCTTTGACGATGTTTATGCGGTAGGCACGCAGCATACAACCGTAATCCTTCATGTTAACGCCGGTGGCTTTCTGAGCAACTTTGTTGACTATTTTAGAAGCGTAACGGCGGAAAAAAGTATCCTGACGGTTTTGCCGGATAGTACCGACAACATCAAAACCCTCTTCGGCTTTTGCTACCAGCCGCGGAATTTCTTCCGGCGGATTCTGCAAATCAGCGTCAATAGTTACTACCAGATCTCCGCGGGCAATTGAGAACCCCGCCATGATCGCGTTATGTTGACCATAATTACGGTTTAAAATACAGGAAATAATTATATCATCGTGCTTTTTTGAAGCAGCCTGAAGTATTTCAACAGTTCCGTCTTCACTGCCGTCATCAATCAAGATGATCTCAAACTTCATTTTAGTTTCTTTACAGGCCTTGAGAGTGCGGTCAATCAACTCCTGAATACAGCCTTCCTCGTTATAAACCGGAACTACTACCGAGAAGTAGTTAATTTTGTAATTATTCATATTTTTTGCAGTCATTTGATTCCTCTCGTTTTATTGTTAATCAACCATATATAAATTTTGCGTGCTTTCTCCTTGTTTTCAAAAGGCGTAAAGTCTTCCTTATAATCAGGGTTATCAACTACTTTTCGCGGAATAATTTTTGCTAATTCGCTCAAGTACTTCTCCTTATTATACGACACGATCACAAATTTACCAGTTGTGCTGTTTATTATTTTTTTCATGTCCTCTATATTGTTAACAACATGCACGGGACGACTAAGTTTCATATAAAAAATTAATTTAACTGGAATCTTAGGATAAATAATAATGTTTTCAGGTTTGATATTAATAAGTTCATTTTTCATTTTCAGCGCAAAAGGTTTTTCACTGCGGAATTTATTAATCGACGGCAACTGGAAACTGAACAATCCGCAGATTAAAATCGTACCGCCAAGAATGATTCCGCCAAAAGATTCAGGCATCCCGGTAAATTGTTTAATATGCTGACGATCACCACGTTCATCAATAAACATAACCACTAAAGCGGCAACACCTGATATCGGAGTGCTCAAAAGCAGCATCCAGGGCAAATCAAGGTCAAATATTTGTCCCCACAAAGAAGCGAATACTATGCTGATTGCTTCTATTATCGCGACAGCGACGACCACCCAGCGCACGATTTCAATAATCATCCTTTCCCATTTTTCATGAGAGGAAGAGCACAGGAAACGCGCAATCATCAGTGCGCAGAATGGCATTATCGGCAGAATATAATACCATCGACGTGAACTTGACGCCGAAAAAAGGATAAAGATAAGCAAGGTGGTCCAAGCCAGCCAGCGGTCATTTTTCTTCAAGTCTTTCCAGCGCGTAATCACTGTTATGACAGCAGGTATCAGGAACACTATCCATGGAGCCATAATGCGCGGCAAATGATAAAAATAACTGAACCAGTATTCATCGTTATGATCAAGCGGGTTAAACACACGCAGAATATTTTCCTGCCAGACGAGTTCAAGCCCGCTTAAATTGCTTGCCGGGTTAAAATAGTGCGGCGGCATCTCCATCACGGAGGCTAGATAAAAGGGTAGAAAATATATGGCACCGCCAACAAGCGCGGCTAAAAAATTAGAAAATTTAACATGTTTTTTCCAACGCCCTTTCATTAATACATAAGGTATTATAATCATAACAGGCACCACTAAAGCCGGAAGTCCTTTAGCCATGGCGCCCAAAAAACAAATCAGATAAAATAACAGATATGAGAAAAAACCAGCTTTCTTTTCGCGCGCTAAAAACCATGCCACCGCAATAGCGATCGCGGCAAGATTTTCCATATCAGCAGCAGCGGTACGTCCCCAAAACAAAAAACCGAGCGAGGACAGTAAAATCCAACCGGCGGTAATTCCAACTTTACGCTCAAACAACTTGCGCCCAATATAAACCGTAGCACAAATCCCCGCAAGCGCACTGAGCGCGCTCGGAGCCCTGACGACAAATTCGTTCAAGCAGTTGCAGAAGAATGTAACAAACACGATTAACCAGTAGGACAACAATGGTTTATCAAAGTAAACCTGACCATTTATAGCAGGATGAATGTAATCTTTATTGAGGAGCATCTCGCGCGTGATTTCAGCCCAGCGGTCTTCGGAACCCCACAAAGCATAATGTCCCAGCCCCCAAAAAAGAGCAAGAGCCGCTATAATCCCCAGGGTCCAATATCCCCAGTCATGTGTTTGATTGTTTTCTGAATTTTCAGGCATTGTTTAACACAAATTTAATTGCGGTTACGACGTCTCTGACATCATCAGCAGTCATCGCCGGAAAAAGCGGCAGGGAGCAGATGCGGTCACTATTCCATTCTGTATTCGGCAAATCACCAGGTTTGAATCCCATATTTTCACGGTAATACTTCTGCAAGTGAATCGTGCGAAAATGCAAACCGGTACCAATATTGAGTTCTTTAAGTTTTGCCATAAAATCATCGCGGTTGATTTTATCCGATGTTACCCGGACAATGAACAAATGCCACGCGTGCTTAAAATCATAGCCGTCCGGATCATGCAAAGGCTCTACGCCTTCAACACCCGCGAGCAACTCTCTATAGAGCATCGCCAACTCAGTACGCCTGGCGTTGATTTCATCAATGCGTTCAAGCTGGGAAAGACCGAGAGCCGCGCAAATATCTGTTAAATTACATTTGTAGCCCGGCTCAAAAACTTCCGCCTGCGGAGAACGTCCCTTATTTTGACGGTCGAAAGCATCAACACCAAGACCATGGAATTTATACATTTTAATTTTTTTTAGCAGTTCATCATCATCTATAGTGAGCATACCGCCCTCACCGCAGGTAATATTTTTGATTGCGTGAAATGAATAAAGCGCGGTATTAGTTCCGCCAATATGACGACCTTTATAAAAAGTTCCAAGAGCATGCGCGGCATCTTCAACGACCGGGATATTATGTTTATCGGCAATGGCCTGTATACCATCAATATCAACCGGCGCACCTGTATAATGAACAGGAATAATTAATTTAGTACGCCCGGTGATGCAAGCTTCGATAGATTCTGGAGTAACCAGCATTGTATCGCGGTCAATCTCAGCAAAAACCGGTTTTGCCCCGACAAGAACAATCATATTAGCGGTCGAGACCCAGGTTAAGGCAGGCGTTATAACTTCGTCTCCAGGTCCAATACCCATCGCCGTCAAAAGAATATGCATACCGGCAGTCGCGGAGGACAGAGCAACAGCATTTTTGCTATTGGTGTATTCGCAAATCCTGTCTTCGAAAGCAGCGTTTTCAGGGCCGTTAGTAAGCCAGCCGGATTTTAATACGCTGACTACTTCGGCTATATCATTATCCGTAACTTCAGGACGGGTAAACGGCAAAAAGTCTTTTCTCATTATATTCTACCTTATAAGAGTATTTTATCTACACATGAACAGGAATTAAGATATTAGCTTTTCAGAAAAAAGCAAACGTTATAAAAAAAATGCGGAACCGTTTCTGGTCCCGCTAAATTCTTTTTAAAGTAAAACTTAATCTTCAGATTTAGTTTTCGGCAGACCTAAAACTTTATCTTCCGCAATTTTACCTTCAGCTCTGAGTGCGTCAATGCGCTCATAACGTTTCATAACATTGCGTTTCTTGCGAATCTTTCCGCCGACACGTAAACTTGGATGCTGTGACATTTGATTACCTCATATATTAAATTCATTTTTATTTTGTATAAATCAAGCTCATACAATGCTACTTTTTTTGTATATTTCAAGTAAATAACAAAAAAAAAATGAAAAATTAAACAATCTTATCAGCGGCTCCGAATGAATTCCCTTGCGAATTCCCCTGTTCTCTAGTCATAAAAATTTGGCAAGCTCCGCCCTGCCGCCTTGAGCGGCTCAAATTTCGTATTATAATTTTTCAATAGGGTTAGAGATTAATAAATTAGTTTGTTAGCGCCCTGAATTTTCAAGACGGAAAACAACGCGGTATTTTCAGCGAAAAGTATGAGAACTATTTTTCATTCGGAGTTGCTGTATATATGTGATTTTGGATGAATGACAATTATGGTTGACAAATTTACTTAGTGCAAAGAGCGGCAGCCAGGCACGCTCTGTAAACTAGAGGAGTATAACAAGATGCAAGATATTCAAAGAGAGCAGTT
>DAOWBJ010000308.1 GCA_030634125.1 Victivallales bacterium | reverse complement strand
ATCATCATAACTACCTCCATATAGATCCCATTGAATAGCAATTAAAGCCAGGTCAGGCGTTTTCATAGAAAAGTCATTTTTAGATTCCCGGTAGTGGTTGGCAAACATATAACTGGCGGAAATACTATTGTCCCGATTCAGAAAGCCATTATCAATATACTTATTTGTGTTAATATTTTCTCCAGGACAAATAAATATTTGCGGAGTAAGTTTGTAGTTTTTATGACAGTTTACTATTGTTCCGGCGGATTTCGGCAGCAGTTCATTGTAATCATCAGCATAGAGATAGAGGGCATATACAAACTGTTTTTGGTTGCTTGCGCAGTTAACGCGTTTTGACATTTTATAAGCTCCAGATAAAGCCGACAAAAGAATAGCCATAAGTATGGCAATTACAGCTATTACAAGCATTAATTCTACTAATGAAAATAAATTTTTATTTCCCCTTTTCCTCTTCATAATTTAATGTTATTTGTTTCCAAAGTCCTCAGCGTCGCTTTTTTATTTCTCCAGCTGTTTCGACGGCACCTAATGATTTTAATCGGGCTGTAATCCTGTACCTTGACAGGAGTTTGTCGCGGAGCAGGCTGCTCCCGCGACTACTTATAAAACGATGTCGTCAAGTCTTTTCAGCCATAGTTCCGCGCAGGCGTCCGAGGGCATGCGCCAGTCTCCGCGCGGCGAAAGACTGATTGTTCCGACCTTTGGGCCATCCGGTATACAGCTGCGCTTGAACTGCTGTTGAAAGAAACGTTTTATGAAACGTTTTAAGGTGCTGAGAATCAATGTCTGGTCATAGATTCCTTCAAAAGCGATAGTAGCTAAATAATATATTTTTTCCGGTTCCGCGCCATATTTAATGAGGTGATAGAGGAAGAAATCATGTAATTGATAAGGTCCGATAATATCTTCAGTTTTTTGATTGATTTTGCTGTTGCGGTCATTGGGCAGCAATTCAGGACTGACCGGGGTGGCGATAATATCTTCTAGAATCGCGCCCAGTTTTTTCTTTGAGTTTTCCGCGACCCACGCGATAAGATAACGAATCAGGGTTTTTGGAACAGCGCAGTTGACTGCGTACATTGACATGTGATCACCGTTGTATGTCGACCAGCCTAAGGCTATTTCCGACAAATCACCGGTGCCGACTGATAAACCGTGCTCACGATTGGCTATATCCATCAAAAGCTGGGTTCTTTCACGTGCCTGGACATTTTCGAAGATAACATCATGGACATCGGAATCATGATCAATATCTTTGAAATGCAGCAGGCAGGCATCTGTTATATCAATTTCCTGAAATTCCGCACCGATAAACTTAATCATTTCAACCGCGTTGTTGTAAGTACGGTCAGTAGTACCGAAGCCGGGCATTGTTACCGCCAGAATATCATACATCGGGCGTCCCAGTAATTTCATGGTTTCAGCACAAACCAGAAGCGCCAGTGTGGAATCCAGACCGCCGGAAATGCCGATAACCAGCTTTTTCGCTTTGACATGTTCAAGACGTTTAGCGAGAGCGGCGGTTTGAATGCGGAAGATTTCTTCGCAGTGAATGTCACGTTCCGCTGAATTAGCCGGGACGAAAGGATTCGCGTCTATATGAGCGTATTCTACGCCAGGCGAGGCAAAAACTTCAGTCAGCAAAATATCTCTGAAGCATTTGCCGGTTTTCGCGTCTCCCAAAGAACTTTCACATAAGCGTATGCCTTGAAGTTTTTTCAGATCAATATCAGCATAGATAATACTGCTTTTGCGATGAAAACGGTCATTTTCAGCGATAATGTGTCCATTCTGATTAATCATCGAGTGTCCGTCGAAAACTAAATCGGTGCTCGACTCATGCACGCCTGATGATGTATAGATATAAGCGGCTAAGCAATGAGCACTTTGCTGTTGAACTAAATTCCGTCGGTATTGAGATTTACTGACCAGCGCGTTGCTGGCAGAAAGATTGAATATAGCCGCGGCGCCGGCAATTGCCTGATGCGAACTCGGCGGGATTACGCCCCACAAATCTTCGCAAAGTTCCACGCCGAAAGAAAAATTATGGTCGCAGCTGAAGATTAAATCAGTTCCGAAAGGAACTGATTTCAGACAAGTTGTGCCTTCGGGAACTGTTTCGCCGGATTTGAAATATCGTTTGTCATAAAACTCACGATAATTGGGATTGTTGGTCTTAGGGATTATGCCGCGAATTTTCCCTGATTGCAGAACAAAGGCGCAATTATACAGTGCGTTTTGCCAGAAGAAGGGCGCGCCGACAATTATAATCATTGAGCTGTTTGCAAATGAACCCGCTATTTTTTTAACCGCCTTCATGGATTCCTGACGTAAGGCTGGTTGAAAAAATAAATCTCCGCAGGTATAGCCCGTGATAGACATTTCAGGAAATGCTACAGCGGAAACCTCATTCTTCGTACATTCTTGAGCAGTTTTGATTATTTCAGCCGTATTAAAGGCTATGTCCGCAACTTTGAGCTCAGGCGAAACCGCCGCAAAACGATAAAAACCAAACATGTTAAGTACCTCATATAATTAAAATTATTTAATGACTATCATAATTGTTCCACGACTTGGTTTATTTAAAGTCGTTTGTGCGTTAACAAGAAAAACGTATTCATACGCTGGAACAAGACATGGTTTCAGGTCAATATTATAAATTATCTCTAATTTTTTGGATGAAAGTTTTTTATTGCTAATGCTTATTGTGCCGCCTCCTTGCGGATATTTGATAGAATAGTTCTCCGGCTGAATAACAATCATTTTCAGCTTTT
>DAOWBJ010000101.1 GCA_030634125.1 Victivallales bacterium | reverse complement strand
TCAAGTTCATCGTGTCGATAAAACAATAATACTTCAAAAGACGGCTTGCAACCGTCATTGGTGCGTTGTGCCCAAAAATTTGCAAAAAAATATTCCGCCGTTTAAAATCAGTAAAATATTATTCCATTCTTTATTACTGCAACACACCCAGTTAAAGTTGACAAATAGTTAAAGTTCAATTATATTAGAGTATTGTCGTATTTGGCATCCAATTTCAGGATGACATTTAGGAACTATATAATAACTCGTTGGTGACAGAGGAGAACACGAAAATGAGCAACAAAAAACATGATACTGTTGGTAAGATTAGTCTTGCCATCGCTGTAGGCGGCATTGTAGTGCCAATTCTTATTGCTTTCTTGGTGAGAATATTCGTGAAGACAAACAATGAACCGTACTACATGCTATGTTGTCTGCTCTTCGCAGGGTTGGAGGTGATTGGATTGATTACCGGAATAGTAGGACGCCGGTCGGCATGTGGCAAAGCAGGTCTTATAATCTCTGCCGTATGCACGGTGTTAGCGGCGTTGGCAATACCGTATTTCACGTGCACAAACCCCATAGAAGTTTCCGAGCAAAAGGCTCATATTCACGTTATGCTGATGGAACCTAACCTACTGTTGAAAAAAAATGAAACCGCCTGAATATTCGGTTTTTTTAGTAGTCGTAAGCGCAGCTTGCGCTGCGACCATTTGAGTCTTTGGCAGCTCTATAATTATAGTCAGACGAAGTCTCTTTGTGCCGGAGCAAGGCTGCTCCCGGCACTACCTGGTATATTGCAATTCTTCTGTGTTGTCCATTAATTTTGTGATGATGTCTGATGAGAAACCGCGATAAGCGAGGAATCGGTAAGCTTTCTGGCGGCGTTTGTTGATGTCGTCTTCGTGTATTAGAGTGCGCAATTTACCCTTGAGAGCTTGTTCGGCATTTTCCTGTTCGCAGTCGCCGGGCTTTTTCAGAGCTTGCTCAATATGAGCTTCGGAAAGACCTTTGTCGCGAAGCTTCATCTTTATTTTGAAACGCCCCTTGCCTTGTCCGCTTAATTCGGCGGCGTAATTATCGGCAAATAGTTCGTCGTCTAAAAAATTAAGCCGTTCACATTCCGCGATAACTGTCTCTATGTCGCGTTTGGAAAATTTACGCTTATACAGCTTGTTCCGCAGTTCCTGCGTACTGTGAGCACGACGTGAAAGTAAATCAAAAGCTTTTTTTAATACTTCGTTATTTCCCATTGCGGTCCTTGAGTGCTTTCTGATGAAGCTTTGCGGCGGAAATTAATGCCCAGGAAGTTTTGCCCCAAAGCCTGAGCGTGCACCAGGCAACAAGTGGCGCAAGAATACTTCCGCCAATCAATTGAATGACAACAACAGCTTCGGGACAAGCCACGCCGTTGTTTAAAAATAGAATAGCAGTTAGAAGAGCCCTGTATGAAGTAAATATACTCTCGCTTTATATAAAGCCATGTGCCGGTTTGCAGAACGGTTTGCATGTCGAGCCCGGTGATACTGCAGTACCAGCGGACAGGCGAGTCCCACCAGTTAATCAACAATAAAACTCTGACCAGCAAAGCAGCTAGTGCTGGGATTGCATAGATTAATAAATTAGTTTTTGTTTTAAATTTCATTTTAGAGAAGTTTATTGAGTGCGGTATAGGTTTTTTTGAATTCTTCTTTCTGCTTTGAGGTTTTAACTGTTTTCAGGTATCCTTTGACAGCGTGGAAATACACCTTCATTGAACTTATTTTTTTTGCATTTTCGAGGTATTTATCAGCGTTGGAATAGTTGCCGCTGCATAGTTCCGCGCTGGCGGCAATTAATCTGCTGTTGTTGGATAAGTTTTTAACATCCAGGGCGGCTAAACTTTCTTTATATTTTTTCTGGAGAAGCAGTGCGGCGGCAAATTTTTCCCGGTATTCCTTGTTCCCGGGTTTTAATTTATGAAGCTGACCAAAATACCATGCCGCGGAAACCCAGTCTTTGCCGCGTTCCGCTTCCTGAGCGGGTTTTTGGAGGAATTGGATCATTTCAGAATCATCCGCGTTATCCACCAGTTTCCTGGCAAGCACTTCTTCGAGGAAAACATCCGGTTTAGCTCCGAGCTTGCGGGCTTTGCGGTAAGATTTCGCGGCGGTGTCGAGAAGGTCCGGATGATATATTGCGATGATTTGCGCGCGCGCCAGATAGGCTTGCGGAATTTCTGGAGAAATTTTTATTGCTGCAGCCAGATTTTTTAAAGCTGCGGTGGTTTGACCGACTCCGGCCTGAGCGTTGGCGTAGCGGGTCAGCAAATTGTAATTTTCCGGATGTTTTTTTATAGCTTTCTGGAGAATTGCGGAAGCGTTGGTGAATTTTTTTTGTTTAATCAGTATTTGAGCATAAACAGAAGCGTTATCAACATCATTTGGCGCGCGCGAGTATGCTTTTTGTAATAATTGAGCGGCTTCTTTTACTTGTCCGCGTTTATACAAAATAGAACCAAGCCGGTGGTTAACTTCGATATTATCCGGCTTGGAAGTGAGATATTTGCGGTAATTCCAGATGGCTAAGTCTTCTGAATCATTCTTTTCCGCTTTTGTTCCGTCAGCGAGGAGTTTTTTAAGATCGACAGTCTGGTGAGTTGTTATTTGCGGCGTGTATTTAGTTATAGACGCAGTATGTTTTTGGGTTGAAACAGCTTTTTTACTGCTTACATTTCTAAGTATTTGTATGGTTTTGCCGGCGTGCCGTAGTTCTTCACGCAGCTTTGTTATTTGATTTACGGCAACATTCAATTTAGTATTTTGATCACCCATACTTTGATTTTTCTTCTGCAAGGCAATTAGTTTTTGTTCACTTTCTTTGATTTTCTCCTGATACTCTTTTCGTTTTTCAGCTATGATCTTCGCGTTGTTTGTTTCAAGAAGTTTGTTTGCTTCACGCAGCTTTATATTTTCCTTCTTTAGTATTTCAGCACTTTGAGTTTCCTGAGCTAGTAATTTTTCATTAACTTTTAGGTCTTTGCTGGATTCTTTGAGAGAATTAAAAGTTACCTCTAATTTTTTATATTTCTTTTTTGAAGAGTTCAACTCAAATTTAAGATTTTTATTCAGGGCGAGTTTTTTATCTATTTTTTTGTTTAATTCTCTTATTTGTTTATTTAGTGAGCTTATATTCTGCAAATCAGAGTTTGACCGTGCGGCCAGTTTCTTTTCTGCCCATTTATATTTTTCACTATAGCTTTTTACAAGTTCTTCAGCTTTAGCCTGTTTACCCCGCAATATTTTTATTTCTTTAGCGCTTCCGCTTTGAACAATCAGCAACTGGTTATAGTTTTTATGTAATAATTTATATTCCTTCTCTACGCTGCTTCTTTGGTTATTAATTTCCCGCAAGGTCTTTTTGAGTTGAACTTCGGCAACATTATTTTCTCTAAGTAAAGAATTTATCTGTTGCAATTCGCGAACATTTTTCTCGTTAACCTTTTTTAGTTCTTGATATTTTTTACTTGTGATCTGATTGGCTTTCATGATTTCCTGCTGAATTTCGCTTTGGTTACCACTTTTTTCCCGTAACTGTTTCAGCCATTTATCAAGTTCTTCTATTTCTTTTTCTTTTTCTTTTAAATTTGCCGCAAGTTGTTTATTATGCGTCTCAAGGCTTTTTACTTTACTAACAATTTTCTGGTGCTTTTGATTCTCCAGAGCTTGGAGTTTAGTGCCTTTTTTCTGATTATACTCAAGATTTTCAATAGTTTTCTTGAGCTCTTTTAAGCTGTTTTTATTTTGGTTTTTATAACGATATAAACCAGCCATCTCCTCGGTCAACTCTTTTTCTTTTTCCTGTTGAAGCTTCAGGCGTTGAGCAAGAATATCTTTTTGTATTTTGGTGTCAACGAGTTGGGTTCTGAGCCGTTTTTCGTTTACGCCTGGTTTGGTTTTCTGATTTTGGAGATTCGTGAATTTTTCCTGCAGCAGTTTATATTCTTCGCTGAAAATTCTTTTTTCACGCATTAAATCTTCGATTTGTTCAGTGTTATTCTTTTGTTGTTTGTTTCTTTGACGAAGTTCATTGAGCTCGATAAGAGCGGCAAAAAGCTTTTTCTTGTAATTAAGCAGTTCAGCTTTAGTATTTTGCAGTTCGGCATCGGAAGTTTTAGTTTGTTCAAAACTGCTTGCGGTTTTTTGGGAGGAACTTGTACCCAGCAGCTTGGAAATCTTTTTTATTTCGCGCTCGCACATTCTTATACGGTTGCCGATAATCTGTTGATTCCAGTTCGGACGCGCTTTTTTTACGCTGTGGTAGTATTGAAATGCCTTCCGGTAGGCTGTCAGGGCTTCGCTGTTCTTGCCTTTTTCCCTGCTCCGCTCTCCTTTCTCAAAATAGCTGAAACCTTTACGCCACGCCGCCCAGGGAGAAAATTCTTCTTCATCTTCATTGTCGTCATATGCTCTAAGATTAGGAATTACGGCTGTCATAAACAGACAGGCAATCAGAATTGTCGGCAAGAAATATTTTTTCATATATCAACGTCCAAAGTAAAAATTTTCACTTATTTCACTATAATATAGTCGTTTAAACGACAAAATCCAGGAATTTTTTTTCATATATGCAATTGATAGTTACTGTCAATAAATTATTTCCATAATCATCATACTCTGATTTCAATACTTTACCTTTGGCGTGAGCAAGGGCTATAATGTTATGATGTTGGGGTGAAATTTGTAATTTCAGGGTTTTATTAGTGATCTTTGTGAACTTGATCATCTGCATGAGCAAATCGCCAATACCCTCGCCGGTTTCGGCTGAAATAAAAACACCTTTTGGAAATAATCCACGGGCTCGGGCGATGAAAACCGGGTCTTTTTGCAGGTCTATTTTATTGAAGGCAACGAGAATATCTTTATCCTCCGCGCCAAGTTCCTTCAGAACAGACAGAGTTGTTTCCCAATGTTCTTCGACATGCTGATTGTTTATATCGAGCACCAGCACGAGAAAATCAGCGATAACAGCTTCTTCGAGGGTGGACTTAAACGAAGCAACCAGATTATGAGGCAATTTGCGCACGAAACCGACAGTATCGGTTAATAACAGGTCTTGATTATTAGGCAGAGTTACCTTGCGCGTAGTCGGATCAAGGGTCGCGAAAAGTTTATCTTCGACGAGAATGTTTGAGCCGGCGAGTCGATTGAGCAGCGACGATTTACCGGCGTTAGTGTAACCAACGATAGCAGCGGTGGGGACTTCGTGCCGTTTGCGGCTTTTGCGTTGAGTTTCACGTTGTTGAGTTACTTCTTTCAATTCTTTAGTCAGAGCGAAAATGCGTTTTTGAACGAGACGGCGGTCGACTTCGATTTGCTGTTCACCTTCGCCACGAGTACCTTTGGCTCCGCCGCGCTGTCTGGAAAGATGGGTCCAGGCGCGGGTGAGGCGGGGTAGAGAGTATTGCATACGCGCGAGCTGTACTTGCAGTATAGCTTCACGGGTGGACGCTCGCGAGGCGAAAATATCAAGAATGACTTCCTGCCGGTCAATAACACAGAGTTTCGATAATTTTTCCCAGTTGCGTTGTTGAGACGGAGATAACTCAGAGTCAAATATTATGCAGTCTCCGTCAAGTTTCTTGACGCGCTCAAGGATTTCTTCAGCTTTGCCTGAGCCGATGTAATAATGCGGCATTATTTTTTTTAATGGAACGACAATTTTTTCAACGATGCCGACGTTCATATTTTCCACGAGTTCTTCGAGCTCGTCCAGGTGCTCTTTGATCTCCAGCGCCTGCATGCCTTGTTCCTGTATGCCGATCAATACGGCTCGTTCAACAAGTCTTCTATTATCTCTTTCTGTATCTATCATGTATATAACTTATTTAGCTGATTTTTATATTTAAGAGTGTGTAATGTATTGCCTCAAATCAAGTTCCACAAGTTGTAAGGTCTATGATTTACAAATCTTTCCTGAAATTATTATCTTTTCAGTTGATTTAGTCATTTTTTGATGTAGTTTTAGGAGTCATTAAGCGCGAGTGGCGAAATTGGCAGACGCGCCAGATTTAGGATCTGGTGTTTTACGACGTGTGGGTTCGAATCCCACCTCGCGTACCACTCCTCAAAATCAACCTTTTTTAGTCTGTTTCAGTCAGTGTCCAAAAACAGGAGGGGGACCTTTTGGGGGCCTTTACTGTTACTGATTTGGTTTTTCTGTATATTAGTTTATATTAGTTTACATCAATCATTAACGGGAGTTGATTATCATGGCAAGACGAAAGGGACAAGGGAGTATTTACCAAAAAGTCAAAGGTGGAGTATATTATCTTCAATATAAACTTAGCGGTAAAAAGAAACGCGTATCTTTGAAAGTAGCGCACCTTAGGGATAGAGTCGTCAATGGAAAAACCATCAGCGGTGCTGAATCAAAAGCCAGAGATATATTAGATTCCATTCAAACTGCCCGGACAAAACAGGATGTGGTTAATTTTGTTGCCGAACAAAGAAGCATTATTAACTCAAGTTTTGCAGTTCGTTTTTCTGCTTAATATCATGATGCAATTTTAAACTCATTCGTCATATCCTTCTCATTATCAGTTCTTAACCTGCGATTT
>DAOWBJ010000029.1 GCA_030634125.1 Victivallales bacterium | reverse complement strand
TGTTGCTTAAAGCGGTTTAGCATCTATTTCTCCGGCATTCGCGCGGTTTTGACCGTTCAGAAATTCCAGCGCTAAATGAATATTGGATAATTCACGACCCGGCACAGATATATCGCGGGCTTCGGGAGTTCCGATAGCTATCACAACCGCGTCAAAACGTTTACATAGATATTCAATCGCCACATCAACTCCGATCCGCGTATTGCATTCAAATTTAATCCCGGACTCTTTCATTAAATTGATCCGTCGGTCAATAATCCATTTTTCCAGTTTAAAATCAGGGATACCATAACGCAGTAAACCGCCGGAGGCGGTGTTTTTCTCAAACACTGTTACCGCGTGTCCCTGCCGCGTTAATTCATCCGCCACGGCCAAACCCGCCGGCCCGGAACCCACTACTCCGACTTTTTTGCCGCTTGATTTTTCTGCTTTAAATGGCGTTACATAGCCCAGTTCAAAAGCTTTTTCGACAATAACTTTTTCCAGTTGCCGCACCATAACCGGACTTCCATCAATCCCGGCGGTACAAGCTCCTTCGCAAAGCGCCGGACAAATCCTGGCGGTAAATTCCGGAAAATTACTGGTGGAACTTAGAATATTCCACGCCTCGCGGTAATTTCCCGCGAGAACCGCCGCGTTCATTTCAGGAATGACGTTTTCGAGCGGACAGCCTGAGCCATGACAAAAGGGGATACCGCATTCAGTACAGCGGTTCGCCTGCTGTTTAATTTCAGCGGCAGTCAGGTTTCGTTCCACTTCTTTGAAATCTTTTTTACGTTCATCTATCGGGCGGTAAATATTATGTAATCTCTGTTTCATCATATATCCTTAGTTTTCAAATTTCATTTTTAAATTGTTCAAGGGCTTGACGATATTCAACCGGGAATACCTTGACAAATTTGTCCCGTTCATTTATCCAGTTATTCAGAATGATTCCAGCCAGTTTACTGCCGCTTACAGCCTGATGCTCTTTCAATAAAGCAAGCAGTTCTGTTTCAGAATCCGAATCAGGAAGAATACTTTCCAAGTCCACGGTTTCTACATTGCAGCGCAGGTCAAAGTCGTTTGACTGATCGTAAACATAAGCGATTCCGCCAGTCATTCCGGCGGCAAAATTCACCCCGGTACGACCTAACACTACAACTCGACCACCTGTCATATATTCACAACCATGATCGCCAAGACCTTCAACTACCGCCGTTATTCCACTATTGCGGATGGCAAAACGTTCTCCAGCCTGACCGTTGATGAAGATCTGCCCGCTCGTACCGCCGTAACCAATCACATTCCCGGCGATGACATTTTCGCAAGCTTCAAATAACGCTTCCGGCTCCGGTTTAATAATTATCCGCCCGCCGGATAAACCTTTTCCGACATAATCATTGGCTTCTCCAGATAATTCAAAAGTTAAACCCGGAGCCAGAAACGCTCCAAAACTTTGTCCGGCGCAGCCTCTGAAATTTACCTTAACAGTATCCCGCGGCAAGCCGCCTTCACCATGATGATCGACTATTTCGCCGGAAAGTTCAGTTCCGACTGTTCTATTGACATTACTTATAGTCAAATTAAGTTCCGCTTTCTTACCTGACTCAATACTTTCACGCAAAGCTCCAAGCAGATGTTCGCGGTCATAATTGACTAATTCTTCAGCGCTGTCAGGATTGTAACGGACTTCTCCTGTCTGTATCGGTTCCAGAATCTTTGAAAAATCCAAATTGCGCACTTTATAAAAATCAATCGCTTTATTTACCTGCAGCAAATCGCTGCGGCCAATTGCTTCATCCAGAGAACGCAAACCTAAGCGCGCCAGATATTCACGAACTTCCTCCGCGATAAAACGCAGGAAATTCTCAATATATTCAGGTTTTCCTTTGAAACATTTACGTAATTCAGGATCTTGTGTCGCTACTCCGAACGGGCAGCTGTTGTCATGGCATTTGCGCATCATCAGACAACCGATACATACCAGAATAGTTGTAGCAAAACCGAATTCCTCCGCGCCCAGTAAAGCGCCGATTATTACGTCGCGCCCGGTTTTGAGCTGTCCATCGACCTGTAAACGAACTTTTGAGCGCAGATTATTCAATACTAAAGTCTGCTGGGTTTCCGCTAATCCAAGTTCCCATGGCAAACCGGCGTGTTTGATGCTGGTCAGAGGAGACGCGCCGGTTCCACCGTCATGTCCACTGATTAACACCACATCCGAATGAGCTTTTGCCACACCCGCGGCGATTGTTCCGACTCCGACTTCTGAGACCAGCTTTACCGAAACCCTGGCTTCGGGATTGGCGTTGCGCAAATCATAAATCAACTGCGCCAAATCCTCAATCGAATAAATATCATGATGCGGCGGCGGTGAAATCAAGCTCACATAAGGCATTGAATGCCGGATACGGGCGATAAATTTATCAACTTTATGACCGGGTAATTGTCCGCCCTCTCCAGGTTTCGCTCCCTGCGCCATTTTTATCTGTAATTCTTTAGCATGCCGCAGATAATCAATAGTTACACCAAAACGACCGCTGGCAATCTGTTTGATCGCGCTCATGCGGTTTTCACCATCAGGTCCGGGCTGATAACGTTCAGGGTCTTCACCGCCCTCCCCGCTGTTACTCATCGCGCCGAGATTATTCATCGCGACGGCAATAGTTTCATGCGCTTCGGGGCTCAAGGAGCCAAGCGACATCGCGCCGGAAACAAAACGGCTGATGATGGATTCCGCGCTTTCAACTTCTTTCAATGGTATCGACCTTGCCGGAGCCAACTCAAATAATCCGCGCAGAGTACATAAGGATTCAGACTGATTATCAATTAATTTTGTATATTCTTTGTATTTCACAGGATCATTAAGCTGTACAGCCTGACGGAAAGTCGATAAACTATCCGGCGTCCAGAGATGATTTTCACCTTTACTGCGGTAACGATATTGACCGCCAAAGGACAATATTTCTGTTTTTTTCTGAGCCGCGCTGTAGCGTTCTCTGGCTTCAGCGGCAATTTCATCAAGCCCGATTCCGCCAATTCTACTGACTGCTCCCGGGAAATATTTGTTCACAAATTCAGATGACAATCCGACCGCCTCGAAAATCTGCGCGGAACGATAACTGCGCAAAGTGGAAATACCCATTTTGGAGATGACTTTCAAAAGCCCTTTGTCCACTGCTTTAATATAATTGCCGGCAGCGGTTACAGTATCAAGTTCAATGCTGCCGTTTTCAACTAAAGAAGTTACGCTGGCCAGAGCCAGATAAGGATTAATTGCGGTCGCGCCGAAACCTAACAGTAAAGCGAAATGCATGATTTCACGAACTTCTCCGGATTGAACAATCAAGCCGATTTCAGGGCGCAAACCTGTCTCAATCAATGCTTTATTAACAGTAACTGTCGCCAGCAGGGATGGAATCGGCACAGAGTTTTCATCCAAATCCCGGTCACTCAAAATTAAAATACGGCAACCTGATTTAACCGCCTCTACAGCGGAACGCGCCAAGTCTTCCAAAGCTTTTTCTAAACCGCGGGTATCATCACTTACACCAAATGCCATCGGCAATACATGACTTTGAAAATCATCCAGTTTGATCTGTTGTAAACTATCCAATTCGCCGTCGGTCAAAACCGGACGAGGCAGTTTTATCAAACGCGCGTGATCCGGGGATTCAGCCAGAATATTGGCATGATTACCTATGTAAGTAGTTAAACTCATCACCAGTTCTTCCCTGATCGGGTCAATCGGCGGATTCGTTACCTGCGCGAATAATTGTTTAAAGTAATTGAATAAAAGCTGTGTTTTATCAGACAGCACCGCCAAAGCCGCGTCATTGCCCATTGAACCGAGTGCTTCATGTCCTGTCGCCGCCATAGGCGCGATAATCATATCCACATCTTCACGGCTGTAGCCAAATAAACGCTGCTCATCAAATAAGTTGTGAGAAAGATCAGAAGCACTGATTATACTGAACAAACCATGCACGGAAATTTTATTTTCCTCGACCCAGCGGCGGTAAGGCCGGCGGCGGGCCGCTAAATTTTTGATCTCCCCGTCGTAAACCAGACGATGATTTTCCATATCACAATAAATTATTTCGCCGGGACGTAAACGACCTTTTCTGATAACGTCCTCCGCGTTAATATCCAATACCCCGGTTTCCGATGATAATACAAAAATGTTATCCGAACTCAAAGTATAACGCGCCGGACGCAGACCATTGCGGTCAAGCATAGCTCCGGCATTAATGCCGTCTGAAAAAGCCACCGCCGCAGGACCGTCCCAGGGCTCCATTAAAGCTGAATGGTATTCAAAGAAAGCACGGACATCACGACCCATATAATATTTTTCACCCCAGGCCTGCGGCATCAACATTAACATTGAGTGCTTTAAATCACGTCCGCAGGAAACTAAAAGCTCGAACATATTATCCAGACAGGCCGAGTCACTTTGTCCTTCCAGAATCAAGGGTAGAACTTTCGGCAAATCATCACCCGGAAGCTCACTGGCCAGATGCGGTTCGCGCCCGCGCAAATGATTCAAGTTACCGCGCAGAGTATTGATTTCACCATTATGCGCCAGATAACGGAACGGGTGCGCCAGTTCCCAGGTCGGAAAAGTATTAGTACTGTAACGCTGATGCACCAGAGACAGGGATGATTTAAAATATTTTGAAGCTAAATCAACATAAAACTTTTCCACCTGGTCAGCCAGCAGCAGTCCTTTATAAACTATACTGCGGCTGGAACAACTGCAGATATAACAATCAGCTACTGTTTTTTCGATCAATCGACGTATCACAAATAATTTACGTTCCAGAACATTCTGATTTTCGAAAACCTCACCGCCGATAAAAAGCTGGCGGATAAGCGGACAGTTCCGCCGGGCACTTTGTCCTATTTCTTCCGGGCAAACCGGGACTGTACGCCATTTGATTATCCGTCCGTTTTCATCACGGACAATCTTTTCGATTTCCGCTTCCTGTCCAACAGCACCGAAAATCATTGCCACGCCGTAACTACCAGCTTCAGGAAGTTCATCCCCCGGCTCACGACGAAAAAACTCATCGGGCATGGACATTAACAATCCGGCTCCGTCTCCGGTTTCAGGATCACTGCCGACCGCGCCGCGGTGCGTCAAGCGTTTAAGTATAGTTAATCCCATTTCAACAATGCGGTGACTGGGCTTATTTTTCAGGTCGGTCACCAGACCAACCCCGCAAGCGTCATGCTCATTGTCAAAACTGTACAATCCCTGATCCGCTACCGGGCTCTGGTAATATTGTCGTTCCTGATCGATTTCCATATTTTAATATCCCTTATTTTTAATATATTTTATTAGTGGCAGGATATTAGAAGCAGAAAGCGTGCCAAATATGAATCCGCCAGGGAAAGACCACAATTAGACTATTTTTGTTACATTTTTGTAGAAAAATACAATAATCTTACATTTTTGTTGCGCTTTTGTGCCTTCTTTTCAGCTCACGCAAACTTGGCATGCTTCCTGCTTTTAACAATCCCATAGTCAGCATAGTCCAAAAAACATAATAATTAACAAGGATTTTTTATGAGTACTAATAATCGTGTTAAGGCTATCAATACGATAGCGGCTAATTCAACAAGTCATTCGCCGGTAATTGCCCCGGCAAAAACTGATTTTTATGGTGAAGATGTTTTCAATACTGCCGTTATGCGTCAATATCTTCCGAAATCCGCGGCGGAAAAACTTTTGGCCACAATTAATGACAAAACCCCTTTTGATTCAGAGCTCGCGGCAGACGTCGCGCACGGCATGAAGCAATGGGCGCTTGACCGTGGAGTTACACATTTTACACACTGGTTTCAGCCCTTAACCGGCGCGACCGCTGAAAAACATGATTCATTCCTTGATCCTGAAGGCGACAAGGCGATTATGAGTTTTTCAGGCAAAAACCTGATCGTCGGCGAACCTGACGCTTCAAGTTTCCCGTCAGGCGGACTGCGCTGCACATTTGAAGCTCGCGGTTACACTGCCTGGGATCCGACCAGCCCGGCATTCATCAAACGGCACGGCAGCGGCGCGACTCTCTGCATTCCTACCGCGTTCTGTTCTTATACAGGCGAGGCATTGGACAAAAAGACTCCGTTACTGCGTTCAATGCAGGTTGTTTCAAGTGCCGTTAAACGCATGCTGAAATGCTTTGACCAGGAAGAAGCCAACGTCAACATCACGCTCGGCGCGGAACAGGAATATTTCCTGATTGATAAAAACTTTTATCTGCATCGTCCTGACTTATTGCAGACCGGACGTACTGTATTCGGCGCAACTCCGCCGAAACATCAACAGTTGGACGATCATTATTTCGGTGCTATCAAAATGCGTGTGCTGAACTTTATGGCAGAAGTTGAAACTGAACTCTGGAAACTGGGTATTCCCGCGAAAACCCGTCATAATGAAGTTGCTCCTGCTCAATTTGAATTCGCTCCGATGTTTGAGGACGTTAACTTAGCGGTTGACCACAATATGCTGGCAATGGAAGTCCTGCGCCAGGTAGCTGACCGTCATGGTCTGGTCTGCTTGATGCATGAAAAACCATTTGCCGGAATCAACGGTTCGGGAAAGCACAACAACTGGTCCGTATGCTGCGGCAATACCAACCTGCTTGATCCGGGCAGCGACCCGCATCAAAACGCGATTTTCCTGACAACTCTCTGCGCGATTATCCAGGCAATTGACACACACGGCGATCTTCTGCGCAGTACAGTTGCCAATATCGGCAACGATCATCGCCTCGGCGCCAACGAAGCTCCACCGGCAATTATTTCAATCTTCCTCGGCGAACAGCTTACAGATGTCATTGAACAAATTGAAAAAGGCGGTGCGACTTCCAGCCGTCAAGCCGGGCACATGCGTATCGGCGTCGATACTCTCCCCCCGCTGCCGCGCGACGCTACAGACCGTAACCGCACAAGTCCTTTTGCTTTCACCGGCAACAAATTTGAATTCCGCGCTCCGGGTTCAAGTCAATCATGCGCCGGTCCTAATACTGTTCTGAACACCATTATTGGCGAAGCTCTTGATTCAATTTGCGAAAAGCTGGAAAAATGTACAGCGAAAAACTTTAATGCCGAACTGCAAAAAATATTGCGGGGAATTATCAAAAAGCATAAGCGCATTATTTTCAACGGCGATAATTACGCGGCGGAATGGCGCGAGGAAGCGGCAAAACGCGGTCTGCCGAATGCGGCATCAACACCGGAAGCGATCAAAGCGATTACCGCTGCTAAAAACATTGCTCTCTTTGAAAAATACAATGTGCTTACCAAAAAAGAACTTTATTCCCGCTACGAAGTATTCCTCGAAGAATACGAAGGAAAAGTCCGCATTGAAGGCGAAATCGCTTTAGAAATCGCCCGCAGTATGATTCTGCCGGCAGTAACTGAAGAATACAAGCAAACTGTTTCCGCGTTAACTGAAGCAAAAGCAGCCGAAATAAGTGCCGGAACTAAAGGCTTGACTAAAAAGGCTGAAGTTACTGGAAAAGGCTTGGATAAGTTAGTTGCAAAAACATCAGAATTAGCAAGCGCATTGGACAATTCTCCGGAAAAAATCATCCCCGCCATGTATTCTTTAAGACAAATTGTTGACGAACTTGAACTCGTTACAGCCGACAAAAACTGGCCTCTGCCAAAATATCGCGAAATGCTATTTGTTTATTAAAAAACCGCTTGACCGCGGTCGGTGGTGCAGCGGCCGACAGCGCTGCCCGCCCATCTCTAACGGGCGAAACTTAAGTCTGACCACATGAATGCGGGCAGAAAAACGATATGGCGCTCAAACGACACCATGCCGGGGTTTGAACGGGTCCGCGCTGACGAGCCCATGTTGCATATCCATGAATAATCCAAGGGCTCCACTACAGCTGGTGTTCCGTCAGCGTCAATATATCTCGGTTTTATCATTATTTTCCTTCCAGCGTCTCCTCAACTTCAGTTTTTTAGAATGCGCCAAGCTGTTGTTTTATGTTTTCTTCGCGGAGAGCGTCAAGTATTTCTTCGCCGTAAAGTGAACGCATTAATTTTGCGTTGAATTCGTAAAATACTTGCGGGTCGGGTTTGGCGAAAACGTCCGCTCTGGTCATGTCCAACATCTTTTTGCGCTTCTTCATGTCGCTTTGATAAACTTGTAAATAACGTATCAAAGTCCTGGGACTGAGCTCCTCGAACTTGCGTTGACCAAAATCCTCGACGTAATCCGCCGCGATCACTAACTCTAAGTTAGGATTGCGGTGCTTTAAACCACGGCTTTTCAGGAATTCCTCGATCATTTCCAAACAACGAACTTCATCAAAAAGCGGGAATTTTACCGTGCGTCCGCGACTGAGGATGTTCGCGGGAAATTCAAAGTTTGACGCGATTACGACTGAAACATTGTCAGGCAGGGAAAAACTTCCGCCAATGTTAGTTCGGAAATAATACCAGTTGACCTTTGCCGGATCCACATCGTCAAAAAAGATTATAAAACGACGGTCTTTGCGGCTCGCGAGTTTCTCAATCAAAGGCTGAAGCGTTTTCTCCAGATCTTCCGGTTCCGGCAGAATCAAGGTTAAATTATCATGTTGTAAAGTGTAGGAAATAGTGAAATGCGTCTTGCCCAAACCCGGCAGACTGCAAACCAATAAAGGCAAATTGGTTTTTTTTGTTGAAAATTCCCCGAAATGATGTTCAAAGGTCTGCCGAACTTTTGTGTAACCAAAAAAATCATCGACCGCACGAATAGAACTCAGTTCCACTGGCTTAAATTTGTTGTTCAGATAACGAAAAGCTTTGCCGCCGCTGAAAGGATCAGCTTCAAGAGCTTTTTGACTTAATAAATCCATTGTTTTAGATGAAATTTTACCATCAGGCAGCTTAATGCAGCTTTTGCCTTGCAGTAAAGTATTAATTCCAGGTCGTAAACGTGAAAGTTTGTCTTCCGCTCCGGCTTCCTTCCGCATCAATTCAATGAAATCACTTATAGCCTGCACGCTGGAGCAAATCTGGGCGGCATGGCATATAAAAAACGCCGTATCATCATCCGAATCATTGAGATTTTTCAAAACGTCATGCAGGATTAAGGCATCAAAAATAGCCTCTTCAAGGCATTCCATTAGATTTTTTCCCTGACAATCAATAAATAATTGATTAAGGGCGTCGATTGAATCCGCTTCCGGGTTCAGTACGGTGAAAATGCGTTTGGCGCTTTCGCTGTCATCAGAAAAAGATGTCAGGTCAATTAATAGTTTGTCTAAAACAATGATATAGTTTTGAATAAAGTTACGCCGGAAGATATTTATAAATTCCGTTTGACCTTTTTTAAGCTCGGTAAATAACAGTTTTATACTTGATTCAGCGGCGATAATCGTATCTTTCAACGCTTTTACTTCCGAAGTTATTGCTATTGGATCACCCATAATATGCATCCTATTTGTTCTTTTTAAAATAGTCAAAATCAACTTGCGGTTCACTGACTTTGCTTTTTGTGGAAACTACATGTCCATATTCAAGATTCAAAAAATCCTTTTTCTCCGGCAAACTGAATTGACTAAGTTTTTTGGGGTCGATTCCAGTTGCTATACAGAATTTACGTTTATCTTTCAGCAAAGGCCTACACCAGAAATTTATGAAATTAATAAGGAAGGGCAAGTCATTACGCATGAGGTTGCCGTTGTTGAATAAAGATGTATAAGCCTCCGTGTCGCAATTCATCAATATCAAAGCGTTCGCCTTCATCAAAGCGGCGATATTCATCAGCGAATTGTTTTCAAGCTTCTTTCCGCGTTTTTTAAGCAGTTCATTTAGTTTGAACGCGGCAAAAGCCTGAGCGATTCCCTGTCCCGCCAACCCGGCGGAAATACCATAACTAATCCAGAATCCCGGATTGTGCGCTCCATGCATTTCAACCGCTTTAAACAGTTGTGCCGACCATATTGGCGGCAAGCTGTTTTCGTGGAGCAGATACCAGTCGTTGTTCATAAAAAAGGGTAGCGGGTTGTATGCCAGGCGTTCTTTAAAGAGTTTTTTGCTGCCCGGGACAATGCCAGCCTTAAAGCCTTTCAGGACGCGGTTTATCTCCGAGTTGGCAAGCAGGATATTTTCGCCGCCGTGAATATTTTCCCAGGTGTATTTTACCGGGAAAAACAAGCCGGTTTTATTATCCAGATCAAGGATTAATTTCTTAATTTGCGGATCATTTTTTCTAATTTTCAAAGCGAGCAGGTAAAGAATCATTTCTTTGGCCGGATCAGGATTGACCCGTTCGCTGATCAGTTTCGCGTATTGAAGCATCGCCGGAATCGAGCTGTGTTCGGCGGCATTTTTTATCCACTCCAGTTTCTGGTCA